>NZ_JAQIBL010000007.1 GCF_027859075.1 Oceanispirochaeta sp.
GACAATATCCCGGGTGTGAAGGGGATTGGCGAAAAAACAGCCACCCAGCTTCTGGATCAATACGGTTCTCTGGATGGTATTTATGAGCATCTGGATGAAATCAAGAGTAAGAGTCAAAAACAAAAGCTGATAGACCACAAGGAAATGGCCTATTTCAGCAAAGAACTTATTATTATCAAAGAGGATGTTCCCGTCGAGTTTAATATTGATGATCTTACGGTCAAAAACCTGCATTCCGAAGAGGCTGCCCGGCTTCTTATAAGAGCGGGATTGCAGAGTCTGGCCAACGAGATTTGTCCTGACTTTTCTGACAAACCCGCTTTAGAATTGAATCTTCAGAAGAAGGGTGCTTATTCGGCCATTTTATGTGAAAGCGACCTGGATCTCTGGATTGAAAAAATCAAAGACTCCGGACTGGTCTCTCTTGATACGGAAACGGATAACCTGGATTCCATGGTGGCCAACCCGGTAGGAATCTGCCTGTCAGTAGGGGACAGGGAAGCCTGCTATATT
Organism: Oceanispirochaeta sp.; assembly: GCF_027859075.1. NCBI lineage: Bacteria > Pseudomonadati > Spirochaetota > Spirochaetia > Spirochaetales > Spirochaetaceae > Oceanispirochaeta > Oceanispirochaeta sp. Next base: position 514 of record NZ_JAQIBL010000007.1, read on the forward strand.
CCCATCAAAGCAGTGGGAACGGACTGTCTCGCTGAAGATCTGATAAAAAGGAAACTGAAACCTCTTCTGGAAGATAAGAATATCAGAATCATTGGTCAAAATATTAAATATGACTACAAAGTCTTGAAACGATGGGGAATTACAGCTGAAAATATCTGGTTTGATACCATGATTGCCGCCTGGATGATTGATGCCGGATCTCCCGTCAATATGGATTTTCTGGCAGAGCGATATCTGGGATATAAGACAGTACACTTCAAGGATGTAGTTCCCAAGGGCGGTCTCTTTTCTGATGTCCCCCTGGAGCAGGCCGTGGAGTATGCAGCCGAAGATGCTGATATCACCTGGAGACTTCATGAGGTCCTGTCAGCGAAGCTTGAAGCGGATAAGCTGGAAACTCTCTTTCACACTCTGGAAATGCCCCTGGTAACCATCCTTGCGGAAATGGAAATCCGCGGGATACTGGTGAACAAAGAAGAACTTCAGGAATATGGAAAAGAGTTGGGAGAGGCTCTTCAGGAGTTGGAGAAGGAAGTCTTTGAACTCTGCGGCAGGGAGTTCAACATTAGTTCTACCAAACAGCTTCAGGAAGTCCTGTTCACAGACCGAAAGCTTCAGCCTCTTAAAAAAACAAAGAGCGGCTATTCTACAGATACCTCTGTACTCAAACAGCTCGCTCAGGAAGACCCGGTTCCGGAGAAAATCCTGATTCACCGGGGATTGGCTAAGCTGAAATCCACCTACGTTGATACACTCCCGAAAATGGTACATAAAGAAAGCGGCCGGATTCATACCTCTTTTATTCAGACCGGTACCGCCACAGGCCGTATTGCCTGTAAGGAACCCAACCTTCAGAATATTCCTGTCAAAGATGAAAACGGCAGACGAATCCGCAGGGCCTTTTATCCCAAAGACGGCTGTGTTTTTCTCTCGTCCGACTACTCCCAGATAGAGCTGGTTGTGCTGGCTCATCTCTCGAAAGATCCAGGATTAATCGAAGCCTTTATCAGTAGAGAAGATGTTCATAGTAAAACAGCGGCACTCATCTTCAAGATTCCCCTGGAGGAAGTCTCTGCCGACCAGCGCCGCATTGCCAAGACAATCAACTTTGGTGTCATGTATGGAATGTCTCCTTTCCGGCTCTCTAATGAGTTGAAGATCTCCCGGGGGGAAGCGGCCGGATTCATAGATACCTATTTTGAGGAATACTCAGGTATCAGAAAGTTTGTGGACGATACGGTGACTCAAGCTGAAATTGATGGCGGAGTATATACTATTCTGGGTCGTTTCAGACCGGTTCGGGAAATAACCAGCAGGAATAAAATGGAGAAGAGTGCTGCTGTCAGGGTGGCTGTCAATACCAGAATTCAGGGTTCTGCTGCGGATATCGTAAAACGGGCCATGCTGGGCATAGACTGGGCCCTGGAACAGAAAAATATGAATTCAAAAGTACTGCTCCAGGTACACGATGAAATCATATTGGAAGTTCCCCTGGAAGAGGTAGAAAGCTGTGCTTTTATGATGCAGAAGGTGATGGAAGGAGCCTGGTCCATGGATGTTCCCCTGAAAGTCAATATTGAGAATGGCATTAATTGGGGAGAAATTCATTAAGAATGATTATCGGACTGGCCGGAAAAAGCTGTTCTGGCAAAAATCAGGTTGCCGAAATCCTGAAACAGAAGGGATTTCACTGCATCGACATGGATTTGATGGCTCATGATCTTCTAGAGGCAATGAAACTGACTTTAAGCAGTGCCTTCGGTCCTTCTATCCTCGATTTTGAGGGGCGGGTGGATCGGAAAAAACTGGGGAATATCGTATTTAGTGATTCCCTCCTTTTAAAGAAACTGGAAGATCTCCTTTATCCCGAACTTCATAATGAATTGACCCGATATTTGAAAGAGGTGGAGCCGGGTATCCCCACTGTATTAAATGCGGCGGCACTTCAGAAAGGTGAGTTCTGGAGGCGCTGTGATATCGTGATCTGGGTCAAGGCCCCCCTGTTTTTGAGACTCTTCAGGGCATATAAAAGGGATAAGCGTTCGCTCCTGCATTTAATCAAACGATTCAGGGCTCAGAAGCAACTAAAGTCTCAATATTTTTTATCCAGAGTCGATACTTATATTATAAGAAATGGTCTCACCCGGTCTGTTCTTCAGAATAAGGTTGAGACCTGGATAAAACATCTTCCACCGGAGAGATAAACTGTATGGATAATATTAAAAATCAGTCAAGAGAAGACAATAATCTGAAAACACTCTGGGTTTTGTTCTCTGCCCTGGGACTTTTGATCATCGTTGGAACGGCAGGATTTTTCTTTTTTTCTCCGGACAAACAGGGCGGGGAGATTAAACCAGTTCTTGCTGCAACGACACTGGTCACACAGGAGAAGGTTGAGGAGTTTGATCCTATCGCCTGGTCCCGGGAGAGTGATGAATATCCGGGATTGGAAGAAAAATCTGAAAATCTTATTGAAGTAGAGGTTGTTTCAGAAGAGCCTGAGCCTGTCGTCGAAAGACCGGCAGCGGTTGTAGAGGCTGCTCCTGTCACTCCCAAGGTAAAAACTCCCGTATATAAAGAAGTGTCCCAGCTGGTTTACTGGATACAGGTCGGTTCCTATAGCTCCATGACCAAGGCAGAAAGTGTTAGGGTCGTTCTTAAGGAAAAAGGTTTGACCGGCACAGTTCAAACCAAAGATGTGAATGGCAATACAGTGTACCGGGTCAGGATCGGTGCTTTTAACAGCAAAGAAGAAGCCGAAAAGTTCAGTACTCAGGTCCAGGCACTGAAAGGTTATGAAGAAAGCTTTGTCATCCAGTCTGTTCAGGTTAAAAAAGTAATCGTTAACTCCTAATATATTGAATTTTAAACCTGGGATAGAACTGGAAGGTTTTATCCCTTTTTTTCTGGCAGGATCTCTTTAAAGTCCTATAATTACTCTTATGAAGACAAAAAAAGAACTGATAAAGTTTATTTATGGTCCGGATTCGGCTGAGTCAATTGAAAAAAGGATTAATCGCTTACAGGATCAATGGCGCTCTCTGATCAAGGTTCCTGATATCCCCCGGGGGAAACTGCCCCTATCCCAGGATGATGTGATCATGATCAGTTATGGTGATTCCATTACAAAAGAAGGAATTTCATCACTTCAGGCCCTGAAAGAGTTTGCCGATCCCTGGTTGCAGGAGCTTATCTCGGGTATTCATATTCTTCCTTTTTCACCCTATACCTCGGATGACGGCTTCTCTGTTGTCGATTACAGGCAGATCAATCCTGACCTGGGCAGCTGGGAAGATGTGGAAGATCTGGGAGAACGCTTCCAGCTTATGTTTGATCTTGTTTTAAATCATTGCAGCGTTTCCAGTGAATGGTTCAAGGGATTTCTGACAGGGGATGATAAATACAGCCGCTACTTTCATTCCATTGATCCTTCGACGGATCTTTCTTCTGTTTTCCGGCCCAGAGCACTTCCATTGCTTACAGAATTTGAAACGAGCCGCGGCAGGGAGCATGTATGGACAACCTTCAGTCCGGATCAGGTCGATCTGGATTTCTCAAATCCTGACGTCCTTCTGGAGTTCCTGGATATTTTCCTCCTTTATGCTTCCAAGGGTGCCCAGATCATACGTCTGGACGCCATAGGATTTCTTTGGAAAGAAATTGGTACGACCTGTATGCATCATCCCAAGACTCATGCAGTGGTGCAGTTGTACCGGTCCGTTCTGAATGAGCTGGCCCCTCATGTCATTCTACTGACAGAAACGAATGTTCCTCATAAAGAGAATATCTCCTACTTCGGAGATGGGAATGATGAGGCTCATATGGTCTATCAATTTACACTTCCCCCTCTGACTCTGGATGCTTATATCAGAGAAAATGCCGGTCATCTGACCGACTGGGCACAGTCTCTTACTGAAGTGAATTCGGAAAACTCCTATTTTAATTTTATGTCCAGTCATGATGGTATCGGCGTCCTGCCTGCCAGGGGATATCTCAGTGACGAGGAACTAGACCACCTGATTCATGTCGTTGTTTCCAGGGGGGGGAAGGTCTCTTATAAAGCCACTCCCGACGGAGAAATCCCGTATGAACTGAATATCAATTACAGGGATGCCGTGAATAATCCGGATCTTCCTGTTGAACTCAAGGCAATGCAGTTTCTGTCGTCTCAGGCAGTTATGCTCGTCATGGCCGGAGTACCGGGTATTTACATCCACAGTCTTCTGGGGTCGGGTAACTGGACTCAGGGGGTGGAAGAATCCGGGATCAATAGAAGGATCAACCGGGAAAAGATGGATGGTCTGATTCTTGTGAAGGAGCTCGAGGAGGAAGAGTCGCTGCGCCACCATATATATCAGGGATACAGAAGTCTACTGAAAATCAGGAGAAGCCGAAAAGCTTTTGATCCCTCTTCGCCTCAGACTGTTCTGAAGATTGATCCGCAAGTTTTTGCTCTCATAAGGACCGCTTATGACGATAGTGAGTCAGTTCTCTGTCTACAGAATGTTTCCCGGAGAAGGCTGCACCTGACAGTGGATGGAAGGAATTGTCCCATTCCTCTCCCTGACCGTTGCAACTGCCTGACCGAGGGGGGAAGCGTTGTGGAAGCAGAAGAAGGCCGCTGGGAAATTATTCTGGAGCCCTTTGAAGTCTGCTGGGTCGCCTTTTAGGAGAGTTTCGGCGAATCTTCATCAACCAGGTTGTCCATTTTCAGGGTATAGCTTACAAACTGTGATGCTGGATATTTCCCATTATCCCCTTAGGGGATGATTTCATTCCGACTCTGGACCACTTTGATGTCAATGGTTTATTTGACAACTCGGGGCATGATTTCTTTTTCTTTTCTCACAAGATTAAATCTCAATCGATTTGATACTGGTCAGGTGCGGTTCTTTCCATTATAATGACAAAAATTATCAGAAAGAACAGTCTGAATTCTGGTGAAATAGTTAAGCGGAGTAGTGATTAATGACATTTTTTGAAAAACTTGAAGTAGTCTGCAGAGAAAAAGAAACCCTTTTGTGTATTGGTCTGGACCCACGTGTTAATGCCAAAATACCAGGGGCGGCCATGAAAGAAATCGTCGAGCAGAACCGACAGATCATCGAAGAAACACTACCATATGCCGCCTGTTTTAAACCAAATATAGCTTTTTATGAGGTCTTTGGTCCCGATGGCTTATTGGCTCTGAAAGAAACCCTTTCGTTTATTCCAAGAGAAATTCCTGTGATCATTGATGGCAAAAGAAATGACATCGGCTCCACCGCTCAGGCCTATGCCGATTCTCTCATCGATTTTTACAAAGCCGATGGGGTGACTCTGTCCCCTTATATGGGACGGGATACAGTTGATCCCTTTCTGGCTAAGGGAGATCAGCATGGTGTTTTCCTCCTGTGTCGAACCACCAATCCCGGTGCAGCTGCTATCCAGGATCTTCAGGTTCACAGACCCGGCGGTGAAGCGGAAGAGTTTTATATTTCTACCGCCAGAGAGTGCACCAGCTGGGGTTCCCAGGTGGGACTGGTTGTGGCCGGTAATGATACCCTGGCCCTTAAAAAAGTGAGAGCCGTCTGCCCCGATACATGGTTCCTGACTCCCGGCATCGGTACTCAGGGCGGAGATATACTTGAAGCAGTATCTGCAGGCTGCCGAGAGGATGGGTTGGGAATCCTTCCCAATGTCTCCAGAAGCATATCCAACGCAGAAGAACCTGGAAAAGCTGCCAGAAATTTCAGGGATAAATTGAATGATGCAAGGGTCAAACGGGTTTCTGTCAGAGGTTCATCACTGAAGGATCAGCGTAAAGACCGGATTATGAAAGGGCTCATCAAGACCGAGTGTTTCAGAATCGGAGAGTTTACACTTAAATCGGGTAAAAAATCTCCCTTCTATATCGATCTGAGACGGGTTTCCTCGGATCCTCCTCTTCTGGCCGAGGTCGCCCGGGGCTATGCTGAGCTGATCAAGGATTTGGATTATGATCGAATCGCGGGGATTCCTGTTGCAGCTCTGCCCCTGGCAACCGCTGTATCACTGGAAGCCGGAATTCCTATGATTTATCCCAGGATGACCATGAAAGAGCATGGAACCGGGAACAGGATAGAGGGTGAATATAAAAAAGGGGAAAAAATACTGCTCCTGGATGATCTTATCACCACGGGAAAATCCAAGGTTGAGGCGATTGAAATTCTCAGGGAGGCCGGTTTGGTTGTTGAGGATCTTATTGTGCTCCTTGAACGGGGTGTCCAGGGAAGAAAAGACATGGAGTCTGCAGGAATCAAACTCCACAGCTATGCTCATGTCAAAGAGTTTCTCCAGCCCTGTCATGAACTGGGAATGATTGATGAGGTTCAGTTGAAAGAGATGCTGGACTACGCGGGTAAAGAATAAAATTGGAGTTCTTCAGAGTCTTTGCCGTTATAATGACACAAAATATCTCACTGGGCAGTATATCCCTTCCTTTCAGTATTCTAGGATTTATCACAAGAGTCATGTTGCCATTTATTTTCATGATTCTTCTCTATGGATTGCTCCTTTGGGGATTCAGGAGAATCCTGGGTCTGACAAAACTGAAAGAGAGTACCAAAGTTCAGACCATCAGATATTTTCGTCTGATTATGAAGTTACTCGTTGTTGCCGGTCTTGCCGCCTCGGTGGGAAACCTTCTGGGAACAGAGGTCTATTCCTGGTATAGCCGTTTTCTCGGCTTCCTGAACAGGCCCTTCTTTGTTTCAGGGAATACCCGGATATCCTTTGTGACCCTTTTAATGCTGATGCCTGTGTTTTATATAGCTTCCTGGTCGGGAAAATATGCCAGAAAGCTCTTAGATTCCTCACTGTTTGAACAGTTCGGTCTGGATGAGGCTAAACGGTTTTCCATAGGAAGTATGGCCCGGTACGTCGTCATGACAATGGCTTTTCTCTTTGGACTATCCATTGTAGGAATTGACCTGTCTGCATTGAGCGTCATCCTGGGTGTTATGGGTATTGGGCTCGGTTTCGGTCTTCAGAGCATTGTAGCAAACTTCTTTGCCGGTCTGATTATCATATCCACCAGGCCGATTAAGGAGGGTGACCGAATCCTGATCAATGGAATGGATGGAATCGTTCAGCATATCCGTTTCATCTCAACGGACATAAAAACTTTTGAAAATCAGAATATTATCATTCCCAATTCCCATTTTGTGGACAATGCTGTTCATAACTATTCCTATACAGACCGGCATATTATCATTGTGAATGAAGTGGCAGTCTCATACAATTCCGATCTTGAAAGAGTCCGGGTCATACTGGAAGAGATTAATGAGAGGAATCCATATAAATTAGGAGGGTCTGAAAACATTGTCCGCATACTCTCCTTTGGAGACAATGGGATCAATGTAAGCCTCAGAAGCCTGATTAGAGATGTTACTTTTAAGTTTGATGCCTTTTCCTGGACGAATATGGAGATCTGGAAACAATTTAAAAAAGAGGGTATTGAGATTCCTTTTCCCCAGAGAGATGTTCATATCAAATCTATGCCCGTGCCGGAATATCCTGCCGATGAGAGTCGTGAAAGTTAGCAGTCTGTCGGACTTAGTGCTTTTTAAGTAAAACACCCCGGTTCCCTTTGAAGCGGTCATCCTCCAGGGTTTTAAATCCTTTGATATGCTTTTCAAGGAGTGACATATCCGAACTTCTGCCCATAATAAAACAGAATCTTCCAGGTTTGACCAGTTTACGGGCCGTAGCCGCCAGGTCCTGATGCCATTTGACCTTGGGAATTGGATTCAGATTGAGAAAAACACAATCAAAAGATGAATCATCAAACTGTTCTGTCAGATAAGACTCATCAGGAAGCATCAGGGTATTCAGCATTCCATCAAAACCAGAGTTCTTCAGATTATAGGAGCTGATCCTATTTTGAAGGGAGTCTCTCGACGCCAGAGTTATGGATTTAAGATTGTTGGACATCCTTGAGTGCAGCCAAACAGGCAGATGTCCCTGCCCGGGATTCCAGAAGAGGGAACGCCCCGTAAAAGATGTATGATGCAGAATCTCTCCCGAAACATGCAGCCAGAAGCTGATTTGGTCAAAATCGGGGAGATTGTAAACCGTTGAAATTTTGTATTTGTCATCACAAATCTTGAAGGAGCGGGTTTTCCGGATATACCGTGAAAAATCAAGATCCGCCTTGGCAGAAGAACTTCCAAAATGGAATACACTGTGCAATCTAGTCGCATCGGTATGTATCATTGGACTTCCGCACTCTTTTATGGCCTCAGAAACCAGGTCCTTGAGACTGTCAACAATGACTACAGCAACACGTCCTGTTTCATGAATACAGGCTGATGCCTTGATTATAAAATCCCTGATCACATGTTCCCCTGCTTTAGCCGGGATATTGCAGACAATCAGATCCAGTGACCGGGGTTTTATATCATCCAGAAGCAGGCCCGTATTCAATGCATCCTCATTCAGGCTGATCCCGTTGAGGGCGGCATTATGAGCTGTCATCGTGACGGCCAGGTCATCCCTGTCCTGAAAGATCATATTCAGGTCGGGATATTTCATTTTCAAACAAATTCCAAGTACACCCGTTCCACACCCCGTATCCAGAGCCATCGTATATGTCTCGAGGGGAGCATCCTTTGCCAATGACTTTAAAAGCAGACGCGATCCAGCATCTATATCAAAGCTGCTGAACAGCCCCATGGAAAGATCAAATTTGAGTTTGACACCATGGAACTGAAAATCAACCTGTTTATTCACTAGTTTCTGTATGCGAGGATCTGTCTTGTATTTCATAAATTAGTTGTTAATTCTTTCCTGATACTCTTTTGTTTCAACATTGACTCTGATTGTTTCGCCTTCCTTGATGAAAATAGGCACTTTCACGGTCAGACCAGTCTCTACTTTTACATATTTGGTAGCGCCTTGTACGGTGTCGCCTTTGACAGCATCTTCCGCTTCAGTGACCAGAAAGTCCATTTTGGGAGGAAGTTTAATGTCCAGAGATTCACTTCCCCAGCGAACAACCTTATAGCTTTCGCCTTCTTTCAGGAAGTACTGCATCTCTTCCATGGATGCCATGGGAATCTCGTACTGATCGAAGGTATCTGCATTCATGAAATGATAGCTCTCTCCATCGGAATAGAGATATTGGGAGCTCACATCCTCCACATCAATTTCTTCTAATGCATCTTGAGTCTTGTGGGTTACCTTCAATACGGCTCCGGTTCTCAGGTTTTTCAATTTCAGTCTGGCAAATGCGGATCCTTTTCCAGGATTGACGAATTCTCTTTCCACAACGATAAAAGGTGTTTCTTTTTCCAGCAAGAAAGTCCCTTTGGCTACAGCGCCTGCTTTTATCTGTCCCATTTTATTTCCTTTACTACTTTTGACTATTTTATTGAACTTGTCCTCACCTCAATACTGGTAAGGGTCTGTTTATTTTGGCTTTTTTTGTTCAGAAAATTATATCATCAAGGGGAAATAAAATCACCCCCCGGATGCCTATATCCCCCATGAGTGCTGACAGAAGTCTGTCCACTCCAATGGCCGTACCTGAACAGGCTGGGAAATCGGTCATTCCGTCCAACCATTTCTCTGAGGATCGGACTGGAACCCTTGCCAGAGCGGCCTTTTCAATGCTTTCAAGGCGATAATAGTCACGCATTTTTGTCAAGTCCGTTTCTTCGGTATAACAGTTCGCAATTTCCACTCCCCTCATGTAAAGTTCCCATCGATCCGACCAGGGTGTCCCGGGTTTCTCAGATGCCAGAGTCACCAGGCGGGAGGGATAGTCTTTCAGGACCAGAGGCCTGTCTGTGGGCAGTTCCGGCTCCACCAGTGTTAAAAACAATTTATGAAAGAGGATTTCCCAGGAGTCGTCTTTATTCCGGGGAATCCCATTTTCATCGAGTCGGGCTGACAAATCGGAAATTTCAATATTTTCCTCCAGAGAAAATCCGGCAAGTTCTTGAAAGGCCTCTTCCATGGTTATTTCACGGAAGGGTGGGCGGCATTCAGGAGCTGTCTCCTTCTGCAGTATTGAATTGACCATCTCCTCACAAATCTTGATATTTCCCCGGGAATCAATCCCTGTCTTATACCATTCCAGCATGGTGAATTCCGGATTATGCACCGGACTGATCTGTTCACTGTTTCTGAAGCTCTTGCAAATCTGATAAATATCCCCCGAACCCTGTGCCAGGAGTTGTTTCATCCAAATTTCGGGGGATGGAGTCAGGTACAGCGGGATATCGTCACCATAGGGGCTGACTAAGCAGGTTTTAAAGTTTTCTATGGATGATTCGGGAATGAGATGAGGGGAGAGGAGGGGTGTTTCAACTTCCAGAAAACCACGATTATCAAAAAATTCCCGAATTTCTTTTAATATCAGAGACCTGCACTTTATATTCTGAATGTTCATTGGATATCCACATTATTA
>NZ_JAQIBL010000008.1 GCF_027859075.1 Oceanispirochaeta sp.
GATGCCGAGTATGGTCACGAAAGGATCTGCCGCCTGGTGGAGGCCATCAAAGACCAGACAGGCGGAAAGGCGGCCCTGACCCTCAGCTGCGGCATGAGAAGTCTCAGTCAGTACAGGGAGATGAAAGCCGCCGGAGGGGACCGTTACCTCCTCCGATTCGAGACCTCAGACCCGGAACTACATGCCTATTTGAGGAATGGAAGCTCCCTGGCCTCCCGTCTCCAGGCGCTGGAACATTTTCGGGAGGCCGGTTTTCAGACAGGAAGCGGCTATATGCTGGGACTCCCGGGAGAAAAAGAGGAAACCAGACTGAAAAATGTGCTTCTGGCACAGAGACTGGAACTGGATATGGTGGGAATCGGACCCTTCATCCCCCACCCCGACACCCCTCTGGGTACTGCCGAACAGAAGCCCCTGGAAGCAGCTATCCGGGGGGTGGCCCTTCTCCGGCTGGCTCTGCCGGAAGCCCATATCCCCGCCACAACGGCGGCCGGGTCCCTCCAGAGGGACGGCCGGGAACAGATGATCAGCGCCGGGGCCAATGTGCTGATGCCCAACCTGACTCAGGTAGAATTCAAAAAAGACTATCAGCTCTACCCCGGTAAAATCTGCCTGGATGAGAGCGGAATTCAGTGCATCGGCTGTCTCTCCCTGCGGGTGAAACCCCTGGGCCGGGAGATCAGCTTTAAACGGGGCGACGCCCCCCGGCTTGAGCTTTATCAAGAAGCCTGTGGAGAGTCTCAAGGATGAAGCATTATGGCAGTGAAACAGAAAAAGCCCTGTCGATTCTGGGTACCGGACAGACGCCCCGGGTACTGATAAGAGCCTATGGCGAGGTCAATCTGGCCTGTCTCCGGGCACAGCAGGAGCAGGCCTCCCTCTATCCTCCGGATTTTTTTCTTCTGCTGGAAGAAGCAGCCCTCGAAGTCATTGAGGGAAGGCATGACGATCAATTCCCCCTGCCCCTGACCCAGGGCGGTGCCGGAACCAGCCTTCATATGAACATCTGTGAGGTCCTGGCCTCCCTGGCGAACAGCCGTTCTGACGGGGATTTCCGAGCTCAGCCCCTGGAGCATATCGGGTTGTTTCAATCTACGAATGACACCTTTTCCACGGCGGTCATCCTGATGAGTTTCCGCATACTGGAGGACGTGGAAGAGCAGACGGTGCGGCTCCAGGAAGAGCTGGTGTCCCGGGAAACCCTCTATCAGGAGTGGATCATGACGGGAAGGACCGAATTGCAGGACGCCCTGCCCATGACACTGGGACAGCTTTTCGGATCCTGGGCGGGTCCGGTGGAAAGAGACCGCTGGAGGCTGAACAAGGTCAGAGAACGGCTGCGCCAGATTCCCCTGGGGGGAACCGCCATCGGGACTGGATTTTCCGCTCCCCGGAGCTACGTTTTTGCCGCAGAAAAAGCCCTGCGGAAGATAACCGGCTTACCCCTGTGCCGGAGTCAGAACCTCTGCGACCAGGTGGCCCATTGGGACTCCCTGGCAGAAAGTGCCCGGGCCCTGGGTCTCTGTGCCGAAAACCTGGTGAAATGGACGGGAGACCTTCTCCTCTACTCCTCCTCCTTTCTGAGTGAGATATGCCAGGAGGAACAGCAGTACGGCTCTACCATCATGCCCGCCAAGGCCAATCCGGTGCTCATCGAGCTGATCAGAGGCTTGAGCCTGGAGGTCTGTTCTGCGGCGGAACTGCTCTGCCGCTACGCCAGCGAAGGCCAGTTGCAGCTCAATGCCTACCTGCCTTTTATGGCAGAACAGATGATCCGGATATCTGAAAAACTGGGAAAGGCCCTGACTACCGCCTCCGAGAGTCTCCTGCCGGCATTGAAACCCGACAGGGCTCTGCTGGAGGAACACCTGGTCAACTCTCCGGCCCTGTTGAATGCGTTGAGAGAGCCCCTGGGCTACCAGGGAGTCAAAGACCTGCTCCCGGAACTCAGAAAGGCAGGCCTCAAAGACAGACAGGAGCTGATTTTCTGGCTGGCAGAGCAAACAGACCTCGGTTTAAGTGATCTGGAACAGCGCTTTCACCTGCACCATCTCACATCAGGAGGAAATTAATGAGTCAGACAGAAACAGCCCTGGCAGAAATGCACCACTTCGTGCTCGCGGGGGTCCGGAATGCGGGGAAGTCCTCTCTTATGAACAACCTGTTTCAAAAAGAAGTGGCCATCGCCTCAGGAACTCCCGGAACCACCACAGATCCGGTGACCCGGAAAATTGAATTGGGAAAACTGGGACTCTGTTCCCTGACGGACACGGCCGGACTGGACGACAGGGGAAATCTGGGTGAACAGAGGATAAAGAAGAGCCGGGAAAGGATGCAGAATGCCGACCTGATCCTCTTTGTCAGCCCTGCGGATCGTCCTCTCTGCGAGGAAGAAAAAGAACTGAAAACCTGGCTGGAAGAACAGAAACGTCCCTGGCTGGGAGTGTTAACCTTTTCAGACAGGCCTGTGTCCGAGGAGAAAGAGGGCTTTTTCCCCCCGGACAGGCAGATTCGAGTCGATAACTCCAACCCCGACTCCACCCTGGCTTTGATAAGCCGGATGGAACAGTTCAGCCAGAGTCTTACAAGAGAAATGACCCCCGTGGAGGGGCTGGTACAGGAGCAGGATCTGGTGATTCTGGTGACTCCCATCGACCTGGCCGCCCCGGCGGGTCGGCTCATCATGCCTCAGGTGGAAACCATCCGGGATCTGCTGGACCGGGACTGTGCCACCCTCATCGTCAAGGAGAGGGAGCTCTATCATTTTTATCATAAGCTGGGGATCAGGCCTGCTCTGGTGATCACCGACAGTCAGGCCTTTCATAAGGTGGCCGCCGATATACCGGAGGATCAGCCCCTCACTTCCTTCTCCCTGCTTTTTGCCCGGAAGAAGGGAGATCCCGCCTGGTTTATCCGGAGCCTGAAGGCTCTTCAGAACTTCCCCGAAGACGGCCGGGTTCTGGTGATGGAAGCCTGCTCCCACCACAGACAGGCGGAAGACCTGGGGACAGTGAAGATTCCCCGGCTTTTCCGTCAGATGGTGAGTTCCCGGGTAGAGTTTGCCCACAGCCGCAGCCTCCCGGAGAACCCTGATGAGTGGGACCTGATCATTCACTGCGGAGGGTGCATGACCACACAAAAAGCCATGGACAGCCGGCTGGAACTCTTTCGGAGCCGGGATATTCCCGTCCTCAACTACGGTCTGTTTCTCGCCTGGGCCAATGGGCTTCTGCCAAGAGCATTAGAACCTTCTCCTGATTTGATAGAATTATATCACAGGGAGTAGTTCAATGTACCCGAGCAATATTA
>NZ_JAQIBL010000009.1 GCF_027859075.1 Oceanispirochaeta sp.
ATCATAAATGCATCTCGAAAACCCTTTGTTGTCTATGTGTCAATTTTCACGAAATTGACCCCCACGTTTTCGCAATACTGACCCCCTGAAATTCGGTATGTTGACCCCTCTAATAATTAACACGTAACCTCTATATTTGGAGGTTTCGATGGACAAGAGGGAGTTAGCTATGTACAAGTTAGAAGATGCTGTAAAAGCGCTATTGGAGAACACTCCAATTAAGAAGATTGCTCGTCAGCAGAAGATTTCAAAAAACACTGTTAAGAAATATCGAAACCATCTAGAGATGGTACTGAATGAGAAGCCATGGATTCGAAATGACATCCAGAAAATCATGACTGAATTCCGTACTGTTCGCAAAAAAGAAAGGTTTTCTGAAAACCATGGATGGCTGGAAAACAACACAGATCTCATTGATGATTTGGCTGCTGAATGTGAGAATTATGTCAGACTATTTCAGGTACTCCAGGAAGAGAAAGGATTTGCTGGAAGCTACTCATCATTGATGAGATATGTAACAAAAAATAATGTCTTCAAAGACCGACCAGTATTTCGAATTGAATCCAAACCGGGTGAACTGGCTCAGGTTGATTTCGGATCAATCGGCAGGATTTATGATGAGCTATCCGGAGAAGAAATAAAGGCATATGTATTTGTTATGGTTCTGGGATACTCAAGGGATGCCTATTTTGAAATTGTCAGGAGTCAGGATATCCAAACCTGGTGTGATTGTCATGTCCATGCCTTTGAGCATTTCGGTGGTGTGATAAAACTTATAATTCCGGACAATCTGAAGAGTGCCATTATCAAAGCGGCCTACTGTGATCCCCTTCCCAACAGAAGCTATGCCGATTGTGCCAACCACTATGGATTTCAGATTGATCCCTGTTTACCTGGCGTCCCAGAGCATAAAGGGAAGGTGGAATCCGGCGTCAAATATGTGAAGAATAATTTCATACCATTGCGTAAGTTCAGGAATTTCAGTGATGCAAACAGGCAGCTGAATGAATGGAATGAGACCACTGCCCGAAAAAGAATCCATGGTACCACCAGACAAAAACCAATAGAACTTTTTGAAAAATATGAGAAACCAACCTTAGGGCCGTTACCGACAGAACGCTTTGAATGCCCGGTGTGGAAGAACCTTAAAGTCTGTAGAGATATCCATATTCAGTTTGATAAAGCGTACTACAGCGTTCCTCACAACCTTCGTGGATTACAGGTAGAAGCCCGGAAAACGGCTTCTCAGGTGGCTATATTCTATGAGAATGAGCTGGTTGCCATACATTTCCCTGTCTCCGCCGGGAAAAGAAGGACTAAAAAAGAGCACTATCCAGCAGATGTTGGAAAGTATATGGAGTGGGATACAGAGTACTGTCTTGTTGAAGCATTTAAGGTCGGGATCAACACACATGAGGTCGTGCACTCTCTTTTGAATAAGGAGGCGATCAGAAATCTACGCTCCGCACAGAATATTATCCGTCTTCAAAAAAAATATAATTCTGAGCGCCTTGAAGCAGCCTGTAAACGTGCCGTCTACTATGGTAACTACTCATACCGAAGCATAAAAACCATCCTGGAAGGGAGTCTGGACAAGCAAACCGATTTTGCCTTCATTACGGAAAAGCCCCTGTCAGCAACTTACGCAAGGAGTATAGATGAACTAATAAAAAAGGAGACCGTTAATGGAAACACATACACAAATTAAACAAAATCTGAAGCAGCTTCGCCTTTCCTCTATTTATGAGAATTTCGAACAGCGCCTTTCTGAAGCAGTCATGTCTAAAATGGGGTATGCAGATTTTCTGCTCCTCCTGACACAAGATGAAATCGAACGCCGGAGACAAAAGAAGCAGGAGACAACCATCAAGAAGGCAAATCTCGGAAAATATAAAAGACTCCCCTGAAAAAAGCTTATAGCGATTTCCCCAAAACCAGGGCTTTCTGAAATAATCACACCCGTTCATTCATGTTTTGTCCCCGTCAACTGAAAAGCTGCCAGGTTCGGGCTTCTGACCTGTCTAACAGCACATATTAGCTTCTCCATGGCCTCTATATCGTTGCCAGATCTCTATTTATTGGTTCTATTGGTTCCGGTGGGTTCAGGTATCTCGTAATTCTGTGGACATTTACCATCATAGCACTCAAAATCGTCATGTTGGTAATTCGATGCCGACCTCTTACAGGCATCTTGCACAGATGCCCTCCAAAGGGGTGGATGACACTGCGAACAGTACTTTCCACAGACGCCCTCTTGTTCAATACTTTACGCCCGCACTCTGCTACCTGCATTCTTTGCTGGGCAACTCGAACATCGGACGTCGTAAAATGTAATACAAACAAGTTCCGCTTCTTTAATCTCTTTGCCGGGCAGTCCTCTTTCATCGGGCAAACCTCACAGTCACTACCATCAAACCCGGCGGTAAAGCGATGTTCTGTCTTTGTAGGCCTCACTTCTCCAGAAAATCCTTGTGGACAGACAATTTCCTTAACCTCTCCAGATTCATCTGTGGACAGACGGAAATCTTCAAGTCCCAGGGTGTTTGCATATTTCTTTTTCCGACCCTTGATCCCGCTAACTTTTAGCTCAACATTATGTTTGGTTACAGCATCAGCGGCTACAGCTCCGGTATAACCAGCATCACTAAGCAGGGTTTCAAGTTCCATCCGATCACTAAGGTTTTCTACATCGCCAACCAAAAGTTCCTGGTCATCGGTTACGTTTGGAGCAACGCTTACGGTGGTAATCAACTGCAACTCATTTTTACTATCACAGGTTTCGGTGATGTTTGCTACATATCCCCGGGAAGATTCTCTACTCTTGGTTCTGAAGGTTGCTTCTGCGTCATCTGGAGATTGCAGGCAGCGGCCATTTAACTCTTTTTTGTCCTTGATGGAAACGCTTTCTTTAATGCAGAAATGTTCCCTAAAAACCTGTTTTGCATCAAGATATCCTTTCTCTGCTCCATACCGTCCGTGGAATATTTCCAGCATCTTGGCAAGATCACACCCAAGATTTTCCACCCGGCCTGCAACCTCATCCCGCTCCAGCTTATAGCAATAGTGTAGAGAATCCTGTTTTATATAGGAGTGAAAGAGTTCCTCATGCTTCTTTTTTTCATTCTCACTCAACATGCGATGAAATCGGTGGATAATTTCAACCAGGAGCTGTAAGCGGCTCATCTTGCGAATATTACTCTGCACCATGGTTGAATCCATTCGTTGGAGGCCTGTTCTCATCTGAAACTGTTTAAGTTGCTCATCGGTGATCTGCTCACTGGCTAGCCGAATCAGATTCACCCCATGCTCGGCTTCATAGGCAGCAAGTGCCGCACGGAAATTATAGATGGTACGCAGTTCAAAATGTCCTTCATCAAAATCATGGAGTCCAAGGGCATAACGAAATTGAAGATCAAATAGGAAATGATTATAGAGCTTTTCATCGCTAATGCTAAAGCCGGACTTCAAGGTTTCAAAAGCAACCAGGAGATTTATGGGGGTATTCGGTCTGGACTTCTTTGTGCTGTAGAGGACTGAAAATACTGATTCGTCCAGCCTACAAAAATATTCTTGATAAAAAACAGGGGCCCAGGATGTATCCAACTTATGCTTTGCCGATTTTGAAAGCTGATCGACTACTGTAAACATCCTCTGCTGCCTGTGCTGGTCATTTTTACGAAACATTTGACACCCCCGCACAGAATTTTATCATAGCGACGAGATTTAGGAAATTCCTAAGCTACCTTTTTTCAGGGGAGTCAT
>NZ_JAQIBL010000010.1 GCF_027859075.1 Oceanispirochaeta sp.
CATAGGTAGGCATTCTTAACCACTCCTGTATGGATTAAACAACTTATTTCATCCTCCCCTTTCCTTCGAAAAGAGAGTGTTGAGATATTTCTTAACAAAAAATACTGATATATGCTTACTGAGTCAAGAGTTCCCTTACAGTCTGACAGGAATTCCATTGTCATGGAGATAAGCTTTGATACCAGCCAGCGTAAAGTCTCCAAAGTGGACCATGCTGGCAATGAGCGCCGCATCAGCCTTCCCTTTAGTGAGCACATCCGCCAGGTGTTCCGGCTGGCCCGCTCCTCCCGAGGCGACAACGGGTATGCCCACGCTCTCGCTGATCAAGCGGGTAAGGATGAGTTCATACCCTTCACGGGTCCCATCGGCATCGATGGAGTTCACCACTATTTCCCCGGCCCCTCTGGACTCTGCTTCCAGAGCCCAGGCCAGAGCGTCCCTCTCTGTGTGCTTCCGTCCCCCGTCGATAACCACCCGATAGCCCGAAGGCATGGAAGGGTCTGCCAGAGCGTCCATTCCCAGGACGATGCACTGGTTCCCGAAGTGTCGGGCCCCCTGATTGATGATCTGAGGATTCCGCACGGCAGCAGAGTTAAGTGACACTTTCTCGGCACCCGCTCCGATGACCTTTTTCATATCTTCCAGGGTGGAGATGCCCCCGCCCACACAAAAGGGAATAAAAATGGTCCGGGCCACACGGCTGACCACATCGATCATGATGCCCCGTTTCTCCGAGGAGGCGGTGATGTCGTAGAAGACCAGCTCATCCACTCCCTGCTGATAGTAGTAGGCCGCCCTTTCGACGGGATCTCCTATATCCACGTTTCCCTGGAACTTGATTCCCTTGGTAGTTTTTCCGTCCCGCACATCCAGGCAGACGACGATTCTCTTTTGTAACATCAAATTCCCCTATAAATCGATAAAATTCTGCAGGATCAGCAGACCCCACTCCCCGCTCTTTTCGGGGTGAAACTGGGTGGCCATCACATTTTTCCTGGCCACGGCGGCAGTAAAGGAGTGACCGTAGTCGCTGGAACCGATGATATCCGCCTTGTTCTGGGGCTCCACATAGTAGGAGTGGACAAAATAAAAGGATTTATCCTGGGGAAGGTTCAAAAAGAGGGGATGATCGCTGTGAGTCAGTGTATTCCAGCCCATATGGGGGATTTTGAGGCCCATTTCTGTAGAAAAACGGCAGACCTTGCCGGGAAGAATCCCCAGGCAGGGCGTGTCGGATTCTTCGGAAGAATCAAAGAGAATCTGAGAGCCCAGACAGATGCCCAGAAGGGGCTTCCCTGTCAAGGCAAATTCTTTGAGAACCAGATCCAGACCAGTCTTTTTAAGCACAGCCATGGCCTGAGCGGCCTCTCCCACACCGGGAAAGATCATCTTGTCGGCCTCTGCCAGGCGCAGGGGGTCGGAAGAGATAAAGAAATCGGCCCCCAGTTTTTCCAGGGCGGTTTCCACGCTCTTTAAGTTCCCCGCTTCGTAGTCCACTACAGCGATCATAGTACAAAATCCTTTGTGTAAAATATGAACTCAAATTGTACAGAAAGGGGAGATAAGCTGCAATAGTACTTCAATATTGTTCATTTTATGATGGAAAATATCCAAAAAGGACTTATAATAGAGGCCCTATGAAGAAATTAATTGTTTTTTTATTATTCCTGACTCTCTCCATAATGGCTTTAACAGCTCAGTCTAATACTGTAATGGATGAGTTTCTATCAAGGGAGGGTGCAGACGCAACCACATCTCTGCTCCTCATAGCCCAGGCAACTGGTCAGCTCCCCGGTGATGCCAGCCCCTCGGATGCAATAAAATGGAGAGAAGAACAGTCCTGGGGGGGGAAGTTTGCGAATCAGGATGATCAGAGCATCACAAGCGGACGGTTTCATCTGGCCCTTTTCCAGAGTTTTTCCATCAAAGGCGGCATCATGTACTCACTCTTCAAGTCTCCACGATTGGCAGCCCTCGAGGCAGGCTACCAGGGCTTTGTGACGGGGACGCCCTATGTCAACCATAGAATGACCCCGGAGGAAGTGCTTTCCTCCCTCTCCATGGCCCTTGAAATGCAGGAGGCGAAGCAGTGAAAAAATATCTGATCCCCCTCTTTCTGATCCTCCCTGTTCTGCTGAGCGCCTATGAGCATACCGGCGGTGCCCGGCTGGATCTAAATCTGAATGCTCCCGACATCAACGGAATCTTTATGGAAGCCTCCAGCACTGACCGCTTTTCTCTCTGGTACAAAGGATCAGTCAATGATTTGATCAATATCAGCCTGGAAGGTGCCCTTGTGTATAAGGGCTCCGCCGGATTTGCGGTCAATCTCAGCCAGGAGTTTGCCTACCAGGGAATCGAGGGAGACTATTATCCCGATATCAAGGCAGCCAATGTCTTTGGAAATTATGATTTTATTTATTATAGAGCCGGACGTCAGGTCATGAGAGACCCTTCCCGCCTGATCCTGTCCCACCAGGCGGACGGTTTGAATGCGGGTGTCCGCCTCGGCCAGGGAACCCTCACAGCCCAGCTGGGCTATACAGGACTGGTTCATCATCTGGCATCCAGCATCGCCATGACCCGGAGTGATCTTCAAACAGACACAACCTTTGGAGCGCCCCGTTTTATCGAAGGCCTGGGCTGGAATCAGACAGAGCTTCTGGGAGACAAGGTCAACCTGAAGCTTTCCCTTCTGGCACAGCAGGACCTCCTGGATGAGAGCGATGTTGCTGCAGATAGCGAAAAACTGAACACCGCCTATGGTCAGATCAGACTGGACGGATACCTCCTCCCCGCCCTGGCCTATGACGGCGGGTTTATCTATCAGATGGGAAGCTTAGGATCTTATAAATCCAATGGAACAGCGACAGAATTGAAACTGTATTATTTTCCCATACGCTCTTTAAGCTTTGTGTCCTTAGGCGGACTTATTAGCTCAGGAGAGACCTGGGATAAGAGGGATGACTATTACGGTCAGGGAGCGTCAGCCGACCAGAATCAGTTTATGCCTATCTCTTCGGGTTCAGGCAAAGGTTATGTCCTGAACATCAGCCCGGGAAACCTGACCAGTCTGGAACTGCTCTTGAGTCTGTCCCGGTCCAAACGTTTTGCCACCGAAATCAGCACAACCACACTGATGCGGACCGTTGACGGCCCTGTATCCTCCTCCATGATCGTAAATAACGGTGAGGATAATCTTTTTATCGGTCAGGAAGCCTTGCTGGCTTTTCTGTTTCGTCCCACTTCCGATTTCGGAGGGTCCATCAAGATGGGAGCCCTCTATCCGGGAGATGCCATTACACTGAATGAGTTATTGGAACCCTTTCTTCCCGTATTGTTCAGACTGGGCTTTAACCTTTCCTTCAGTTTTTAAGGGGTATTTTTATGAAAAAATTATTTGATTTAATGATGATCTTCTCCCTGAGCGTTCCCGTCTTTGCTGATGTTGTGATCAGCAGGACTTCCGGTCTTGTGGAAGTGATGAAAAGCGGCTCTACTGCCTGGGTGAAGGCCGAAGAAGGAAGCCTTCTGTCTCAGAACAGCCGGATCTCCACAGGATTCAACTCCACGGCCACACTGCTGATCAACGATGCCAGCGAGGTAACGGTGAAGGCCCTGACCCGGATCAAGGTTGAAGAAATCAGCGGCAACGGCAGCTCGGGCGACCAGAACACCAGGCTCTTTATGGGAGCCGGACGCATCAATGCCAGCGTGAAAAAGAATGAATCCAGCATCCACGATTTTAGAGTCCGGACTCCTGTGAGCACCGC
>NZ_JAQIBL010000011.1 GCF_027859075.1 Oceanispirochaeta sp.
CGCCCCTTCAATGAGCGGCCCCCTGAGTTTGATGATCTCTATGATCTGGGACCGGAGCTGGACCTTCTGGTCTATACCCCGGCGGAATTTGACACAATGATGCAGAATCCCTCAACGGGCTTCTGGAGCCGGGTGGCTACCGAGAAGATCAGAATCCTTTGACTATCAATCAATCTTTGATCACAATCCCCAGGGGGGCCAGGAGGGCTGTCACATCGGGGTAGGTGAAAATGGCACCTCTCAGTTTATTCTGTTCGGGATGAATGGTGTAGCCACGGGCCCCGGTGAAATTGGTTTTTCTCAGGTCGCATTCACTGAAGGGGGTTTCGGTGAATTCCGCCCTGGAGTAATCGGCTTCTCTGAAATCAATCCTGAAAAACTCGCTGTCCCGGAAGCGGGAGCCGGTAAACACCTTTTTTTTCAGATCCATATTGCTGAAAAAACAGTGGCGGATCTCGCAGTCTATAAAGTCCGGGTAGAAGAGAGGATTATTGCATTCTGAGAAGTTGATTCCCTGGAGCATGGTTCGGATAAACTCACAGTTGCTGAATCCTGCATTGGCGACCTTCAGCAGGGTCAGTTCACAGTCTTCAAAGCGGCAGTTTCTGAAGCTGCTGCCCGTGAGGATGCAGCTGCTGATGCGGCAGGTTTTAAAGTGGCAGTCCTGGAAGTTCCTGCCTGTAAGGTCGCTGGCGGTCAGGATAATCTTTTCGAAAAACTCATCTTCCCAATCGGTTATATCGGGATCATTCAGGTCTTGCATATGAGAGGCAGTGTATCCTTCGGTTCGAGTATATTCAATCTGATGGGGATGAAAAAAAACAAACCCTTTTCAGGAATCTTCTGTTATCCTGATTCTTGTCCCCTACCTGCTTTTCCAGGATGTACCACTGAAAAGAAAAGGAGAAAATTATGAAACACCAGTTTGAGTTGACAGAGCCTTCCGATCTTCTGGATAAAAAAGGGTTACTCCTGCATCCTGGTTGGGCAAGGCAGCCCCTGTGGCATTATGACAGAGGGGCCATCCGGGCCAATGCCCTGCAGATCAAGGAATGGGATTATTACTATGTCCTGTCTGATGATCTTAAAAAGGGCATCACCTTTACCATCAGTGATCTGGGTTATGCAGGACTTATGGCCGTATGCTGGCTGGATTTTGAAAAGAACACTTTTAAGCAGGCCGACACGATCGCCCCTTTGACCCTGGGCAGAATTACAAGAGGACTGGGGGAAGGAACCCTGGGTTCAGACGCAGGGATTCTGGAATTTAAGAATAAAGACATGAATCTGCGCTTTGAGACGGGTTCCGGGAAGAGAATCCTTTCTTTCGAACTGGCACAGATGGATATTCCCGGAGAGGGAACCGGGCTCTCGGGGACACTGACTCTGACCCAGCCTGAAGGCATGGAGAGCATGAATATCGCCACCTCCTGGAAGGAAAACAGAAAAAGATTTTATTATAACCGGAAGATTAACTGCATGCCCGCATCAGGCACGGTGAAAGCCGGTTCAAACAGTTTCAATTTTAATCCCGATCGGGCTTCAGGAGGACTGGACTGGGGCCGGGGCGCCTGGACCTATCAAAACAGATGGTACTGGAGCTCCGCCAGCGGATACCTCGAAGGGAAACCTTTCGGTTTTAATCTGGGTTATGGTTTTTCCGACAGAACCCCTGCCAGCGAAAATTTGCTTTTTTTTGAGCATAGGGCTCATAAGCTGGATGAGGTTCTCTTTGATTTTGATCCGGAAGATTATACTAAACCCTGGACGTTTACCAGTAGTGACGGACGGCTTGATCTTAATTTTAAGCCCCTTTTTGACCGCTCTTCTCAGGTGAATCTTCTGCTGATCAAATCGGTACAGCATCAGGTCTTCGGCAGGTTCAGCGGAAGGGTTCGCCTGGATGATGGACGGGAACTGATCCTGAATGATTTTCTGGGGTTTGCCGAGGATGTCTATAACCGCTGGTAAGTTCTTTTTTCATTATTCCATGGCCCCCAGGGCCAGTTTCAATGAAAGGTAACGGGTCTCCTCGGGATCTGAACGGGAGGTCAGGATCACAGGCAGGCTGAGTCCTGCCAGTATGCCTGCATTCCGGCTTCCCGGCGTAAAGGCAAAGGCCTTATAAACCGCATTAGCCGTATTCAGGTCGGGAAAGAGGAGCAGGTCGGGTTCTCCTGCCAGGGCGCTTTCGATCCCCTTGACTGCCGCAGCCTTTGCCGAGAGTGCCGCATCCAGAGCCAGAGGACCCTCTACAAGGGCGCCTTCCCAGTCCATCCTGGAGAGGGCCGCCGCATCTATGGTGCTGGGGATCTTGGGATTTTCCATTTCTACAGGAGCAATGCAGGCGGCTTTCACAAGGGCCACACCCAATCGGTGCATCACCGCGATGGCATTGCTCAGGATGATGATCTTCTGACTCAGGTCGGGCTGTATGTTCAAGGCTGCATCCGTAATCCCCACGGGACGGTCCAGTCCCGGGAGTTCAAACAAGCCCATATGACTGATCAAACCGCCCTCGGGGATCAGCCCCCACTCCCTGTTGAGCAGGGCTTTTGTAAAGACGGAGGTCTGGATCATCCCTTTCATCAGAACATCGATCTCTTTGTCTGCGGCTAATCGGGCGCCCATGTCGGCGGCATCCTTGTCGCTCTGGACAGGACGGATGTCGCATCTCTCCAGGGAAATACCCAGAGACTCGGCTTTTTCACGGATGATGTCCCCGTCTCCGATCAGAATAAAATCAGCCAGATTTTCCTCGATCCCTCGTTTCACCGTTAAAAGGGATTCTTCGTGTTCTGCCCGGATCAGGGCAACCCGTCCCTTACGCTTGCTTGTCAGCATGTCATTCAGATGCATTTTCATCCCACTCCTTGGACCTCATACCTGCAGATTTTACGCTCACCCTTCAGGACAGCCAGGGCGTTTTCGGCGAGAGCCTGCATTTCCCGTTCTCCCGGAATGACCAGGACCTCGGCCAGGAAGGACACTCTCTTCTTCAAATCTTCGGTGAATCGGGTGCTCTTGGCCAGCCCTCCTGTGAGAATGATCCGGTCGATCCTCCCCTCCAGGGTGGCTCCATGACGGCATATCTCCTGTGAAACCCGTAAAACCAGGGCTTTGTAGACAACCGCGGCCTTCCCGTCCCCTCCCTGGACTTGCTCCAGGAAAACACGCAGATCTTTTGTCCCCGTCAGAGCCGCCAGGCCTCCCTCACCGGTCAGGCTTCGGCGGAGTTCTGTTAGGGCTACTCCCGCCTCCACCCGGTCCAGGAGCTGCCCGGCGGGGAGGGTGCCGCTGCGTTCGGGAGAGAAGGGCCCCTCTCCGTCCAGGGCGTTGTTGACGTCGATGACCCGGCCCTGCCTGTGGGCTCCTACCGAGATTCCCCCGCCCATATGGGCCACGATGAAATTCAGCTCCTCATATTGCCCTCCCAGAATCTCCGCCGCCTGCCGGGCCACCGACTTCTGATTCAGGGCATGAAAGATGCTCCGCCGTTTTATGGCAGGCAGGCCGGTTATTCTTGCCTCCGGGATCAATTCATCCACCACGACAGGATCGGCAATCAGGGCGGGACAGTCTCTTTTTCCAAAGGCCTCCGCCAGCTGTCTGGCCATGAGAGCCCCCAGATTGCTGGCATGAGTCCCGTATCTGTTTTCAGACATATCCTCCATCATCTCCCGGCTGATCTCGTAAACGCCGCTGGGGAGGGGCTTCATCAAACCGCCCCGTCCTATGACGGCATCCACTGTCCCCAGAGGAATTCCCTCCTGATTCAGAAGAAAGAGTACGGCATTTATGCGGAGTCCCAGTTGACCCGCCAGGCTGCCGCAGGCTTTCAGTTCTTCAGGATCATGGCTGAGGGAACTCTCCTCCAGCATGTCCCGGTCCCTGAACAGGGCTGCCTTTGTTGAGGTCGAGCCGGGATTGACGACCAGTATAAGAAAACTCATGAAAACATTCTCTCATAATATTCCAGAGCCCTGTCTATCATCCTCAGGTTCAGATCCACCGCCTCCTTGCGTTTTACACTCCCCGGGAGTATGCCTTTGAGAATCCGGATATCCGCCAGGTCCCGGTGTTTGAGGTAGATGGTGAGCATGATGATATTGGCCGTCGCCAGAACGCCTCCCTCCCTTGCCATTTCGGAGGCGGGGATTTCCAGGACCTCCACATCCTTTCGGCTGACCTTCTCCTTAATCAGGGATGAGTTGACCAGGATCAGTCCTCCCGGCTGGACATCCTGTTCAAAGCTGACCAGGGAGGGAGTGTTCAGGGCGATGAGCACGTTGGGATGAGCCACCACGGGAGAACCAATCTCCCGGGTCGAGAAAATGACGCTGGCATTGGCTTTACCACCCCGCATTTCCGGACCGTACGAGGGGAGCCAGGTGGCCTGATACCCCCGGGCGAGGACGTAGTTGGCCAGAAGGACTCCTGCAGAGAGAACCCCCTGTCCGCCGAACCCGGCAATTTTCACCCTCTGTTCCAGTTTCTCCGAGGTCGATGGGGGTTCCGGGACAGAACCGCCTGTTTGAAGCAGTTCGATCAGGGCGGCATCATTCAAAAAGGGAAGCGTATCATCGGCGGGAGTGGGAATCTCTGAATGATCCCTGAAATTCTGCACAGGGTAGAGGGGTTCCAGCTGATCCTGCATCCATTTTCGGGCTTCCACCGGGTCCATCTTCCAGTTGATGGGGCAGGGGGAGAGAACCTCCACGAAACTGAATCCTTTCCGATCCACCTGGTTTTCCAGGGCCTTGCGGAATACCTTCCGGGCCTTCAGGACCTTTCCGGGGGTAGAGAGAGAGACTCGTTCAATAAAAACAGGAGTCTTCAGGGACGCCATCACTTCGGACATGCCGATGGGATGCCCGTCCCGTCCGGGGGAACGTCCCAGGGGAGTGGTCAGAGTCTTCTGTCCCTCCAGTGTGGTCGGAGCCATCTGCCCCCCCGTCATGCCGTAGATGGCATTATTGATAAAGAATACAGTCAAATTCTCACCCCGGTTGGCTGCATGGATGATCTCGGCCGTCCCGATGGCTGCCAGATCTCCATCTCCCTGATAGGAGATCAGGATGGCATCCTTCCGGGTCCGTCTGATTCCCGTTCCCACAGCCGGGGCTCGTCCATGGGCGCACTGGATATTTCCTGTATCCATGTAGTAATAGGCAAAGACGGAACATCCCACGGGGGAGAGGAAGATGGTCCGGTCTTGAATTTCCATTTCAGCCAATACTTCGGCTATCAGTTTATGAGCCGTGCCGTGGCCGCAGCCCGGGCAGTAATGGGTGACTTTTTCTCCCGCACCTTTTCTCTCAAATGTATCGTAAAAGGCTTTTGGTTTTTCTTTGACAATCACAGCGTACCTCCCCGGGCCAGAGTCCCGACTCTTTCAACGATATCCTGAACCGATGGTATGATTCCGCCCAGCCAGCAAAAACGTTCACATTCAGCCTTCCCCGCGAAAATCCTGTCCACATCCTCGGCCATCATTCCATTCGACAGTTCGGCGCTGATGATGGTTCTGCCTGTTGAGGCCAGTTCTTTCAGGCGTTTCTGCGGGAAGGGGGTGAGGGTTTGGGGTCGGAGGAGGCCCGCCTTAATGCCTTTGCTGCGGAGTTCTTCCACGGCGCTATGGCAGATCCTGGATGTAATGCCGTAGGCGACAAACAGGTATTCCGCATCTTCAGTTTCCACCTCGTCCCACAGGCAGAACTCCCTGGCTATCTGTTCATACTTATCCTGGAGCATCCAGTTGTGTTCGCTCTGGAGCTGAGGGTCCATCAGGATGGAAGTGACCAGGTTTCCCCGGCTTTCCCTGTCTCCATAGAGGGCCCAGTCCTTCCTCTGTCCCTGCAGGACTATCCCGGGAATTTCCACGGGTTCCATCATCTGTCCGATGTAGGCATCCGCCAGGATGATCACCGTTATTCTGTACCGATCGGCCAGCTCGAAGGCCTGGTAGGTGAAGTCACACAATTCCTGAGCCGAATGAGGGGCCAGAACGATGCTTTTGTAGTTTCCATGACCACCGCCCTTGACGGTGATATTGTAGTCACTCTGTTCGGGCCAGATGTTTCCCAGCCCCGGTCCGGCCCTCTGCACATCCACCACAACACAGGGCAGCTCGGCTCCGGCTATGTAGGAAAGTCCTTCCGCCATAAGAGACATTCCCGGCCCCGATGAGGCGGTCATGACCCGGGCTCCCGCCGCGGCGGAACCATAGAGCATATTGATGACAGCGACCTCGGATTCCGCCTGGAGGAAATGGCGTCCCGCGAGGGTAAAATACCTGGCCGCACCCTGGGCAATCTCGCTGGCAGGAGTGATGGGATAGCCGAAAAAGTGAGTCGCTCCTCCCATGAGGGCTCCATAAACAGCCGCTTCATTGCCTTTGATCAGTTGTTTGACATTTTCAGACATGCGGGACCTCCCCTTTATAAACCGTGATGGCACCTGGTTCGGGGCAGACATAAAAACAGATGCCGCAGGCGGTACAGTTCTCCGAGACGGAGTGGGCATACTGATACCCCAGTTTGTTGATCTCAGACCCGATGGAGAGACAGTGATTGGGACAGGAGTTCACACAGACCCGGCAGCCCTTGCACTGGTCCGCTTCGATGATCGATCTATTCATTCCAGACCTCCGAAGAGATCTTCACTTCCGTGTCCGAAGAAGTTGATGCCGCTGATGGATTCGGTCATTTCATGAGGCAGAGAGTTGACATCCAGAAAATGTCCCGGACAGCCCAGGCTGTCACAGACATAGACTTTTCCCGTGCTGGAAGGAAGGTGGAGGACCAGAGCGGATTTAGAATCACAGCCCTCTATGTGACAGCTGTACTCTTCCCTGAGAGGCACATGGCAGTAGGGGCAGAATCCCTCCAGATGATCCCCCTCACCGCATTCGGGAAGGAAACTGAACAATTTGGCATGGCTTCCCCAGAAGGCATCCACAAAGATGAGGCCTTTCTGGCCGCCAAAGGAAATTTCCAGCTTGATCGAAGGTTCCCCATGGATGCGGACGCTGTCCACCATCAGATTATGTCCCTTGGGACAGTAAACCGATTCGACCAGAAGAAAATCCTCTTCCTGTCTTTTCACCAGCCTCATGCCCCGGGGCACGATCATCCTGAATTCATCAGGAATCTTATTAGCCTTTAATTCCATATTCCCTCCTGTTGCTCTCAGCTCTATCTCTAATCCTATGTCTTGAATGGTTTATTAGTCAAAACAAATGTTTCTAAAAAGCTATTTATTGAATATATCCTGTTAAAAAAGGTATCTATGGTTTTTGTTTTTGACTAAATTAACCGAATAATTAAAATTAGGCTGGTTTTGGACATTCAACAGATAAAGAATGCAAACTTCTCCACTTGTGGTAGACTCATCTTCTATGAAAGGCAAAATAATTATTACTGCATTTCTATTGATTACGATTCTGCAGACCTCCACCAGTCTCACCATCCCCGATGCTGATGCTCCCATGAGCCTGGATATTGAGGAGGACATCTACAGAAAGCTGGAGGATCAGGACCTTTTCAGGGAAGGGAAGACCAAAATTGCCCTTGTCTCGGATGTGCATCACTATGCGCCTTCCCTCTATGATCCCGCATCGCCCGGCTTCCAGGAGTTTTCTCAGAACAATGAGGGCAGAACCGTGCTGTACACCACGGAAATGATGAACATTCTCAAAACAGACCTGCTCAGCAGAGGCATCACAACCCTGTTGATCTCGGGAGACCTTTCTGTTTTAGGGGCAAGGGAGACACATGAAGACATGGCTCTGATCCTGGAAGGATTTGAATCTTCCGGTATTGAAGTCTTTATCACTCCCGGCAATCACGACATCAACAATCCCCGGGCCTTCCGTATCATCGGGGCCGGAACCGAGAGAGTCGAAAGCGTGGACCCTCAGGAATTCCGGGACATATATGAAGACTTCGGTTTCAATGAGGCTGTCCTGACAGATCCTGGCGGCCTCTCTTATCTGGCACGCCTGGAGACTGGCCTTTATCTTCTGTCACTGGACAGCTGCTCCTATGAAAGGAATGAAGACCGGGGATACTCTGTCTCTGGAGGATTCTTTCGCCCCGGTCAGTATGATTTTGCCGGGAAGGCTATCGATCTGGCCCAAAAAGGGGGCGGGAAAGTCATTGTCATGACGCATCACAACTTTCTGGAGCATTACGAGATCGATCATGATCTGACCAACTTTATGATCAATGATGAGAAGAGGATGTTGAATCTCCTCATGGACAGGGGCGTGAAAATCGCTCTCTCCGGGCATATTCATAAGAGTGATATCAAAAGGCACGAGAGGGGCTCCGACTCCTTCTACGGCATCGCCACAGGATCTCTGCAGATCTATCCCCACTCCTATCGATTGATCGGCCGGGACAGCAATGAGCTCCTTGTCTCCACCGCCGACTTAAAAGAAAACATGATTCGGGACGGTCACAGGGACATCCTGAACTACAACAGGAACATCGGCCTCTCCCGTTCCTTTTCGAAGCGCTATGAAAGCCTATTAAAAGACACCCCCGAGGCTGAGGCCCGGCTGATGGCGGAGTACTTCTACCTGGTGAATCTCTATGCCCAGCAGGGTCTGGAAGCTTCTCTTCCCGACTCGGTACTCCACTCGGGAGGTCTGGAACTCCTGGAGGCCTCGGGAGGACGCATGTCCGGATTTGCTCGCAGCCTCCCCCTGGACTCCTATCCGGATGACAGGAATGCCAGAATCCCCTGGTAAGAGTATCAATACCATCTATCCGGGCGTCTCCCTGCGGGATCGGGCTTTATATAGAGTCGTACCGCAGGCGTGCCGAGGAACGATCTCGGCAGCAGGGGTTTCGTCTCTTATGATTCGTTCCAGAAGGTACAATTCATAAGAGACCAGCAAGGATTTTTGCCCTATCAACCCTATGAGTCAACATAGTTGAAGCACCAATATGGAGGTTTCAATTATGAGATACAGTTTAGGATTTAAAGAATCGGCAGTAAGAAAAGTGCTTGAATCTGATGGAAAATCAATTCATGCAAGGGCCATACGATCCTTGACGCAAAAAAATGCTCCTTAACTCTCAAACATTCCCTTTCTTCAGTAAGATTGAACAAATCCCTCACTTTTTCCTCGTCAACACCACTATCTCATTGAACAACTGCTCATTCATGTTAAAATAACCAGTCCTTCAAAATAAGAATGAAGGGGTCTCCACTCCAATAAATTGAATATCAGGGTGATCAAAAGAGCAGATACATGAGTGCATGCAGGGTATTAAGCCAATATAAGAATTATCCTGCAACTAATGCAAGATAATTATGGGCTGGTGCAATAGTTCTGATTGAGTGTTGCAGTTGGTAATAGTTATACCGAGTCAAGATAAGTAATTATGTTCTACAGACTTTTAGAATTGTTTGATATGGGAAGGAATACTTGTTTTGATTTTGGTATATCTGTTCCTTAATGTGCTAATCAGCACTGATGCCTGGCGGAACCTAACGTCTGCGGCTGGCGGGAGTCGGGACATGTGGAATTCGCCTTCACCTTAGCGCTAATAGGAATGTTGTCCTGAGTGGCCCCGTATCTGTAATTGGGGGGCTGTAGAACAAGGAATTGAACTTGACGTTTGCTTTTGTCACCCTTTTTGCTATTTGTATGCAAAGATTTATTTTTTGCTTTTAGATTTCTTTATTCC
>NZ_JAQIBL010000012.1 GCF_027859075.1 Oceanispirochaeta sp.
TGGACAGAATGGGAAGTTAACAGCAGCAGATATCTCCGCTGCTGTTAAGAACATCCGATTTTCAGATTTAATTCAGATCAAAGCGATCAAGTCTCATTACCTTATCCCAAGCTTTGACAAAGTCCTTTAAAAATTTCTCTTTAGAGTCGTTACAGCCGTACACTTCAGCTTGTGCCCGGAGTTGTGAATTCGAACCGAAAACGAGATCTACTCTTGTTGCAGTCCATTTCCTTTTACCTGTAGTGCGGTCTACTCCCTCAAACTCATCTCCCTCTTTTGAAAGTGGTTTCCATTCTGTCCCCATATCAAGCAAATTGATATAGAAGTCATTTGTTAGTGTCTCGGGTTTATCAGTAAATACACCGTGCTTAGACTGTCCGTAATTTGCCCCCAGAACGCGCAAACCACCAATAAGAACAGTCAATTCAGGTGCGGTTAAGGACAGTAGCTGTGCTTTGTCTATAAGAAATTCTTCAGCCGATACGCTGTATTTTGTTTTCTGATAGTTACGGAATCCGTCTGCACAAGGTTCAAGATCTGCAAATGAAACGACATCAGTCTGCTCCTGGGTTGCATCTGTACGCCCAGGTGTGAATGGAACTATGATTTCATTACCCCCATCGGTTGCGGCTTTTTCAATGGCAGCACATCCAGCAAGAATGATCAGATCTGCCATTGAAACCCTCTTCCCTCCAGATTGTGAGTCATTGAATTCTTTTTGAATTCCTTCGATCTTCTGTAGAATTTTCTTCAATAATTCAGGCTGGTTAACTTCCCAATTCCTTTGCGGTGAAAGGCGAATCCGGGCACCATTTGCCCCTCCCCTATAATCGGAACCACGGAATGTTGATGCTGATGCCCATGCCGTGGAAACAAGCTGAGAAACAGATAAGCCTGATGTCAGAATCTTTTTTTTAATTTCAACAATATCCTGAGCATTTATCTGTTTATAATCGACTTTCTCTACAGGGTCCTGCCAAATCAATTCTTCATTGGGAATTTCTGGTCCTAAATAACGAGATCGAGGTCCCATATCCCTGTGGGTAAGCTTAAACCAGGCCCTGGCGAAGGCATCTTCAAATTCAACAGGATTATCTAGATATCGAAGCGCGATTTTCTCATAGGCTGGATCAAATTTGAGTGAAAGGTCAGCGGTGGTCATCATAGGTCTATGTTTTTTTGACGGATCATGTGCATCAACAACCATATCCTCATCCTCTGGATCTTTTGCCAGCCACAGATAGGCGCCAGCCGGACTTTTAAGCAGTTCCCATTCGTATTTGAACAACACTTTCAAATAACCCGAATCCCACTTGGTTGGATTTGGTTTCCACGCTCCTTCAATGCCACTACTTATTGTATCTCCACCCTTTCCACTTTTGAAACTGCTCTTCCAGCCAAGACCCTGCTCTTCCATAGGAGCGGCTTCCGGCTCTGGACCTACGAGAGAGGCATCTCCGGCACCATGGCATTTTCCAAATGTATGCCCTCCAGCGATCAATGCGACAGTTTCCTCATCGTTCATAGCCATTCGCGCAAAAATGGTTCTTACATCCTTTGCAGATTCAATAGGAATGGGCTCTCCATTAGGACCTTCTGGATTTACATAGATTAGTCCCATCTGTACTGCAGCAAGAGGATTTTCCAGGTTTCTTTCTCCGGAATAACGTTTATCTCCAAGCCATTCTGTCTCAGCGCCCCAATATACATCCTCTTCTGGCTCCCAAATATCTTCACGCCCACCAGCAAATCCAAAAGTCTTGAATCCCATAGATTCAAGAGCACAATTTCCGGCTAAAATCATCAAGTCTGCCCAGGTAATCTTATTGCCATACTTTTGTTTTACCGACCATAGAAGTCTTCGAGCTTTATCCAGGTTTACATTATCAGGCCAACTATTGAGTGGTGCGAATCTCTGGTTTCCCGTATTCCCACCGCCCCTCCCATCACTGGTTCGGTATGTTCCTGCACTATGCCAAGCCATCCTGATAAAAAGCGGGCCATAATGACCATAGTCAGCAGGCCACCACTTCTTGGAATCCGTCATAACTGCGTACAGATCTTTCTTCAGAGCTTTAAAATCAAGTTTATTAAATTCTTTTGCATAGTTGAAATCCTTATCCATAGGATTTAGTTCTGAAGTGTTTTGGTGAAGAATCTTTAAATTTAACTGATTCGGCCACCATTCTTTATTTGAAGTTCCTTTAGCTGCAGCATGACTTGTTGCTCCAGTAACTGGACACTTACCCATTTCGCTCATAATATTTTCTCCTTTGATAAAGTGAAAAAAGCTTTCTAAGTAAGGATTTGTTGAGATCGTATTAAAGCGTACTATACCTATGCTATATTATGCTTTTCTCTATAGTCTTATTTCAGTTTTTGATAATTCTCTGAAACAAGTAATCTTTAATCTAAGTTTAATGGTTAACAGCTAGGAATCAAGAGTAAACATTAGATTTTCTATTACGAATTGATGAGAAAATATGTAAAGAAATAATGTTATTGTGAGAGCTGAGTGCCGAAAGATCTTCATTATAAATAAAACATGGGGCTGCCCTGAGCGTAAGTTTTGCGTCCTTGGGTCTGGTGATTGACGAATCCAGAGACGGGATAAATGGGAGAAGCATAAGTCAGTAGTCCGAGGATTACTGTTTTCAGATGAGGGGGTGAAGATGAGATCATTGAGACCGATAGAACCTGAATCAGTGTTTGGAGAGATCAAGAAAAATATGGGATTTAAGAGATTTCAACTCCGAGGACAGAAGAATGTTTCTACCGAATGGGGGCTTGAAAGCATAGCTCACAATATAAAGAAGCTATCGAACCTCATGTAAAGTTCCGGGGGAGGATTCCCCCTTTGTTTAAATGATATTTGATTATAAATAATTGAGGCTGTCCCATAACTTATGAGACAGCCCCTCTTTTATCTTTGGGGAGCGCCGGATTCGAACCGGCGACACCATGCATGTCATGCATGTACTCTAACCAGCTGAGCTAGCCCCCCTTAGGAATCATCATTTTACGGTTATTAACAAAATTGTCAATAACCGTCGATCATTTATTTCATTGCACTGACAACTCTTTCCAGAACCTTCTTTCTGTCTAAGGGTTTAACGATATAATTCTTGGCTCCCAGCATCAAAGATTTCTTAACCAGATCCTGTTTGCCCAGGGCACTGACCATAATCACATTGGCATTCTTATCAAATTCAATGATTTTTTCCAGTGCTGTTACCCCGTCCATTCTGGGCATGGTAATATCCATGGTCACAAGATCGACTTCCGGAAAAAGTTCTTTATATTTTTCTACACCTTCAGCACCGTCTGCGGCAGTTCCGACAATATCAAAACCCTCAGAAGTTAGAATCTGACTTATTTGTTTAGTCACAAACATAGAGTCGTCAACAATGAGAACTTTTATTGCTCTGCCATCCATATGTCCTTCCGGTGTCCGTTCATTGATAGATGGAAAATCACTTGTGGTTTTCATTTTAGACTCCTAATCGTTCTCTGATGGCAACATTGATTTCAATTTTCCCATGGGGTAAACCAAGAGGAACTATCAATGCCTCAACGTTTATGTCGGATACCTGCATATTTTCACCAGTTATGATGGCAGGAGGTGTCAGGTCAAATTTAAAACCTAAATCATGGAGCTTGGTTACAGCCTGTGCTGTTACCATATTTGCCAGTTCCGTGATTGTGGCTTTAACAAGCTCGTCCAGGGTTGTAAGCTCTTCTCCGTTCATTGTAGAGGCTACCTTAATTGCTGTCTCTTGAGACATATCAATCAAAACTCTTCCTTCTACATCACCGGCAAGACCAACGATAGCAGCGACTCCCATAACAGGTTGTGTTGATTTTTTTAGATACAACTCATCCCTAATAATTTCACACTGAAGTACTTCCTTGATAATGTTGAATGCTGCTTCAACAAAAGGATTGATATACTCAACTCTCATGCAGTAATCTCCTCATATTTCTTAATTATATACTAAAGAATCTACTATTTTTATATTTTTTTAAATAATTTCAGGTTCTTATTCTCGAGTAATTTCCAACCGCTTTGATTGATGGGAATTTCATTTTCTCCTAAGATAAGCAATCCACCTGGTTTCAGGTTTTCATACATATAGTTCAATAGCTTAACCTGAACCGCCTCAGGCATGAAGCACAGTGTATCACGGCAGACAATCATGTCCAGTGGCGGGATGGAAGAATCATTATTAAGATCACTGTATTCAAAAATGATGCTGTCCTTGATTACGTCATTGAATTGTGAACCCTGGCTGGTTGAAACAAGAAAAGATTCATAAAAAGAAGGAACCTTTGCTTTTTCAATGTTTAAACCCGGGGCAGAAGAAATTTTAATCAAATCATTATCATTGCCCTGCACCTTCAATAGCAAGGAAGGATTTTTGTTTTTCATCATGCATGTTATTGAATAGGTTTCATAACCTCTTCCGCAGCCGGGGTTCCATATGAAAGCATTCCCTTTCAAT
Source organism: Oceanispirochaeta sp. (assembly GCF_027859075.1). NCBI lineage: Bacteria > Pseudomonadati > Spirochaetota > Spirochaetia > Spirochaetales > Spirochaetaceae > Oceanispirochaeta > Oceanispirochaeta sp. The sequence goes on from NZ_JAQIBL010000012.1 coordinate 4,503, forward strand.
TGAGGCAGCAGCGGGCTTATCGAGGCGATCATCTCATCGCTCCATAGCTGGCCAGTGCAAATTGAATTAAAGCCTTTCATATATTCTTCTGCATCCTGCCTGTTTTTGAGCTGAAAATTGTCTTCCCCTTTTACCCTCTTCCAGCTTTCAAAACGAGATGTTATCCAATCATTGTTCATTCCACTGGGATAGAATCCCAAATATGTGGGGAGAGTTTCCTTGATGAATCCAAGATTCACGGATAATGAACTGTCCTGTCGAATTAATTCTTCAACTTCCTGAAAGTTTGCTGCACCTGTATTCTGTATGACCAAATTTCTGGTTTTATCTTTCTGATCACTCTTTTCTTCTTTATTAAATATTTTTTCTGCATTCAATATGATATATAAACTGTTGTCATTTTCTATGACTCCATCTATATATTTGATATTGATATCTCCAAATAATGGATGAGGCGGTTGTTTTCGAGAAGATTCAATTCCGATTACCTTTTCGATGGTATCAACTAAAATACCAATAGTATTTTCCTCCAACCTGAGGATAATCATATTCTCAAAACCTCTGTCTTGATTTGAAACCGGTAAATTGAAGAAAACTCTAAGATCTATTACCGATATAATATCACCGCGCATATTATAGACACCTTTTACAAAGGGAGCAGAGTTTGGTACAAAAGTAAATTTCTTTGCCTTGTTTATCTCTTTTACTTTCATAATGTCGATGCCGTAATCTTTTCCTGCCAGGGTAAAAGTTACCATTTTGAAATCAATTTTGGCCATTTCAAGTTCTTTTTGATTTTCCGCGCTGCTTAGTCTCTGTACACTC
>NZ_JAQIBL010000013.1 GCF_027859075.1 Oceanispirochaeta sp.
GTATAAGAGTGACCAGTATCCTTCCCAGACGACCAGTATATTTTTTAGTTGCGACTGCGGAGACAACAATTCCTTCATTCGTTTTCTCGAAACTTGTATACATTTCCATTCCATTAAAAGTGTAGGAAAATTGACCGGGACCCTCCTTGATAATCTTATTTCCAAAATCATACTCAGTCATATCCTGTCCGATTCTGTCCGGTATGACATGGTCGATGCATTCATTGGTTTCTGAAGAAATAATATATGCGTAGGCTCCTTCTTCGTAGGGATATTTCTCGATGATACTCTGTAGACTTGTGGATTGAAGCAGGTCTGAGAGCTCTTTCGGTTCAACACCAATCTGAACCAATCCTGTACCGCTGGGAAGAGGGACTCCGATATACTGAAAAAGAACTCCATCGACAGCTCTCCTCTGGGGTTCCTGAGCCAGCTGAGCTTTGGGATTGACCAGCATTCTTAAAAATGGTTCAGTCTGTTCACTCGTACTGAAATCAAACCCGAAAAAATCCGGAACAGATCCAGCAAAGAGGATACCCCGGCTGTCTACGACATGAATTTCATCAACACCCGTATAGGCAGCCATTTCCTGCATCCTCTTCGTTGACAGCAGATCAGGATTCTGATCAATAGAGTAGGCAATACTCCGGGCGATTCTCAGAAAATTACCATTCAAAGATTTTTTAAGATTCTCCGTATCTGTTTGAACTTTATCAACCTGATTAATAAGTTCATCCAGAGTGGTCTGAGTCGTTATCATCATGATATTATTAATTTCAACAGAAATATTGGTATACCCGATGATGGAAATTATACTGACAGCCAGCACCAGCATGACTGCAACGGGTATAATGATTTTAGATGTGATTTTCATGGGAAGACTCCTGCTATTTCAATATAGTATAGTTATAAAAATCAGTAGGAACAATAATATTTTATTGAAGAGCCACCTGCACAAATATGGTATGAGTCCGGGATGATCGGCTGGGCAGGGAGGGATCGGTAGAGCTCACCATATTGACAGATCCAGCCTGGTCAACTGTGTCTCCCCCGTCCCGGATCAATACCGGCCAGAGACCTTCATTCAAAGAGACTGTCCCGGGAATGATCCCGTCGGTGATCCGCACAGGCACTTTGATCCTTCCTTGGGGACTGCTCAGAAAAACCAGGGAATCCTGCTGAATCCCCCGGATCAGGGCATCCTCCGGATGAATCCAGAGGCCCAGATCTTCCTCCATTCTGAACCCGGGGATATTGGCATATTGGGAGTGGATTCCCTGAAGGGGATGAGGGGTGATCAAAGACAGAGGGTATGCCGGATCTTCAGGGTGTACTCCCCTGTAATGCGGATAGGCGGGGAAACCCAGATCCTCATAAGTTCGGGGGGAAATCTCCATTTTACCGGAAGGAGTCTGCAAAGCATGTTTTGAGGGATCTATAATGAAATCAGAAAAAGCATTTCGTTCCTGCTCCTGTCCCTGAAACAGACCCTGATCTTTGAAAGCGGCAACATCAGGGATATCGGAATCCTGCAAGAAAGAATCGATCCAGTCTGAGCTCGATTTTCCTTCCGTGTAGTCCGAGGCGAAGCCGAGACGGTCGGCCAGAGCCGAAAAGATGGCGTAATCTGTGAGTACACCCGGAGGTGGTTCTACAGCTTTTGCCGAATAAAGGAGAAAATTGCCCGCGGGACTCACAATATCCTCTCTTTCCAGAAAGGAGGCTACCGGAAAAACAATATCGCAGAGAGCCATGGTGGGAGTCAGAAATAAATCATGACCGATGATCAAATCGAGTCTTTGAAAAGCCCTGATATTTTTTTGAATGTCACTCCCCTGGGCCAGCAGATTGCTTCCGGTGATATAGGCACCTTTGATGGATCTTGACCGGTCATCCTCAGAACCTGCAAGGATAGAATCCGGCCATTCATACAGAGAGATAGTCGGATCATCCTGAGGAAGGACAGGAAAAGACCCGCACCGGGGCCCCTGTATTTTCCCCCAGAAGAGACCACCCGAACTTCCACCGGGAACCCCTATATTTCCTGTTGCCAGCTGGAGTGCCACGGGCATTCGGGCGGCTTCCTCACCGGCAATGGCCCGTTGCAGAGCAAGCCCCGGCAGAAGAGCCGCAGCTTTCGTCCGGCCGTAAAGGTCCGCCAGCTTTTCAATCTCTTCTTCAGGAATACCGCAGATCTCTGAGGCCCACTCCGGACTCTTGGGAATGCCGTCGGATGCCCCCATCACATAGGCCTTGAGTTGTGCGAATCCTGTACTGTAAGTCTCAATAAAAGCATGGTTCTGGAGGTCATTCCGGATCAGAAAGAACAGAAGCGCCGCCATCAGAGCCACATCGCTTCCCGGTTTGATGGGAATCCACCAGCTACTCATGGTGTCTACGGTTCGTGTCCTCCGGGGATCAATCACCACCACAGGAACACCCCGTTTTCTGGCTTCCAGAATGCGGGGAGGCATTTCACATCCCATACGGGTATCAAATGCATTGTACCCCCAGAGGATGATCAACTTGGAATGCCGCAGATTGCCCGCATCCATTCCACTCATCTTAGTCCCGAACAGATAGGGCATGACAAAGGAGGCCGCCCCGTTGCTGTAGCTCCCTTTCGTGCGGGTAGCCCCTCCCCAG
>NZ_JAQIBL010000014.1 GCF_027859075.1 Oceanispirochaeta sp.
GATGTATAAATATACCAGTTACTACCATCCCTCGCGGGGTCTTCACTGATGAATCTACCCGTCCCGGCATCATACCATCTGGCGTTATAGTAATATGTCCCTGAATTTGACCTTTTAGCTGCTGATGTCTGACAATTAAGCATTGTCAAATACTATCATACTTATTGGGGAATGAGTGTATACTGAATAGGATTTCAAAAGCCATCCATTTCTTTTAAATAGGCTTTTCTGATGAGGCCAGAAACATCCTAATAATATGGAATATATGGTTCGTTACGGCCTGGCGGCAAAACTTGTTTTGTCATGGTTCTTGAAATCAAGAACACATGCCAACCCTCCGGGTCACAAGTCTTCATATATTTCTGAAGGTAATAGGCAATTTCTGGCTTGTGATTTTTTATGATTAAATTCCTCGGCATCCATGACTCGGAAACGTAGACATCTGGGTGACAATGTAGTACTCTTAATACTGAGGTATCAAAATGAAATTTGTAACAGTTCGAGATATAAGAACAACACCAGCAAAAATATGGAAGTCTCTTCCTGAGGAACAGGAACTAATACTAACAAATAATGGAAAGCCGATAGCCTTAATTACTCCATTAGGGGAAAACGACCTGGAACAAACACTTACAGCTGTTAGAACAGCTCGTGCTCAATCTGCGATTCAACAAATGCAGTTATCATCAATTCGGAATAATTTATCTCAACTATCTATAGAAGAAATTGAAGCTGAAATCTCAAATACCAGAAAATCCCGCTAATATGAATATTGTTCTTGATACAAATGTTCTTATATCTGGACTTTTAAATCCAAATGGATTCCCGGCACAGGTTTTAAACCTCATTATCAATAAAAGGATCAAACTGATTATTGATACAAGAATAATATCTGAGTATTCCGAAGTATTAAGACACCCTAAATTCAAGTTTAGAGATGAATCTATAAATCCTCTCCTGGATTTCATAAAAATTGAGAGTGAGTCAATTATACCGGAACCCTCATTTATTGATTTTCCTGATCCAGATGATAAGATATTCTGGGAAGTAGCAAAGTCGGGAAATGCACTTTATATCATTTCAGGAAATACAAAACATTTTCCAAAAGATCCAATGGTTGTTACTCCTGCAGTATTTATTTCCTTATATCAAAAGACAAAAATCGATCAAAAGTAACCGGTGTACCTGTCATAGCCCGGGGCTCATGCAGGTGATACCTGATATACTTTGCTTCAGGTATCTCGGTGCTTTATGATGCTACTGCATGTGGGATTTTTTTCAGGTCATCTTGAATTTTCAGTCTTTCGACTCTTAAGTCAAATTCATCTTGTATTCCTAACCAGAATTCTGCTGAATTACCAAAATAAGCAGAGAATCTTAGTGCTGTATCAGCAGTAATTTTTCTCCGACCTTTTAAGATTTCAGATATTCGAGTGGCTGGCATATTTGTATCTTTTGATAACCGATACGCAGTAATACTCATAGGTATAAGAAATTCCTCATTCAGGATCTCACCGGGTGTAATATCAGGTATTCTGTTCATCTTTAGCTCCTAATGATAATCTATTATTACTACTTCAGAAGGAGAACTCTCTTTCACTCAGACTATAACCATGAAAGGAAACTTTTTATACAGCGGGTTTCTGTGAAAAATTGAAATCAAGTCCAAGAGCATTACATACTTTGAGAAAGGTGATCATATTACAATTCTTTCCGTTCTCTATTTTAGATAATTGCTGTTGCGTAACATGAGCTTTCTGAGCTACTTCTATTTGTGATAATCCAGATTTTTCTCTAGCATCATGTATCATTATAGACAAATCCAAGAGCTTTCTTTCTTCTAAATACTCTGCCTCAAAATTCTGGTCTTTCAAAGACTCTTCCAAGTGGCTTTTAAAGGTTCTCATTGAATTCCTCCTTGAGTGATTTCTCACTATTTCTATTCAAAAAATCTTCTCTACATTTCTTAGCTTTTATTATTTCTTTCTCAGGAACTTTGTCTGTATTCTTATTAAAGCAATTTGTTAAAACAATAAAATCCTTATAACAAAAGAAATACAAAATACGTACTTGATTCCCAGTAAGCTTAATTCTTAATTCATGAACTCCATCTTTTAATAAATCAGCATAGGGTCGGGGCAAAAGTGGACCCTTCTCTTCCAAAACAGATAACCAGCTAAAAATCTTTGCTTTAGATTTTAATTTCTGTGTATCTAGAAAATCAAAAACCTCTGAATTCCCTATTACATCTTCATAGTAAATGATCTTCCAATTCTCTTTCACAAACATATTGTACATCAGATATGATGTTGGAGCAAGTATACTATTGGACTCCACTCTTTTTAAACGGCACAAAGATGAAAAAACACACTATCAAAGCATTCAATGAGGATAAAAGTTCTTAAAGTTCTTCTGATGAACTTTTTGATGACTTGGGAATAAAGCTTTAATTTATGTATCAAATATAAAACAGCCCTGCGCTGAGCCTCGGGGTTATGATGGAATAATAATTATAGATAGGGTTTTCAAGTCTCTATAAAATCCTAAAATCATGAGAAGTGGTCATTTTGATGGGATAAGTGATTTAAATGAAATCTGAATGTCTATATACTGGGCATCGTTTCAAGGAGTTCCTTATCAAGACAGAAAAAAATCATATGGTTCCGGGGCATATTCCCTTCTCTCCCCGGAAAGTTCCTTTCTACTACGGTTGGGTCATATTATTCGCCGGTGCCATGGGAGTCCTTTTCAGTATTCCCGGCCAAACCATGGGTGTTTCGGTCTACACGGACCATCTGATTGATAACCTGCACCTCAGCCGCATCGAAATATCAACAGCCTATATGGTCGGGACCCTTGTCAGCTCTTTAGTGATGACCCGGGCGGGAATCTTTTACGACCGCTTTGGCGCCAGAATTGCCGCGGCAGGATCAGCCCTGGGACTGGGATTGTGCCTCATGATGCTTTCCCGATCCGTTCCTATCACATCCGCCGTATCGGCTCTCCTGGGATTTTCTTCAAGAAAGATAGCCTTTGTCTTTATGATCATTGGATTTTTCGGAATCCGTTTCTTCGGACAGGGAGTTCTGACACTGGTATCCCGGGGCATGGTGATGCGCTGGTTTGAGGCTCATAGAGGATTTGCAGCGGCCATTATGGGAATCTTTACTTCCTTTGGATTTTCCTTTGCCCCCCGGGTTCTTCAGGGTCTGATCGATTTATCAAGCTGGGACCGTTCCTGGATGATCATGGGAGTTGTCATGATCATTCTGATTGTTCCCTTCATATTCACAGTTTTCAGGGACAGCCCTGAAGAATGCGGCATCGAGATGGAAGAGGGTCTCAAAATAAAGACAGGCAGTAAAAGAAAGGAGTTGGCCCCGCAAAGGTCCTATACTCTGCAGGAAGCCAGACGGGACCCCAAGCTCTGGTGCTTTATTCTGATCCTCTTTTTCTGGTCAATGTATAATACAGGCTTCACCTTTCATATCACCTCCATTTTCGAATCCCAGGGGAAAACAACTGCCCAGGCTGTAGCCATTTTCCTGCCTTTGTCCTTCATATCCCTGGCCTTTCGATTCCTGGGGAGCTGGCTCAGCGATATTATTGATTTGAAGTATCACTTTTATCTGGCAATTTTCTCTATGATGACAGGTGCCTATGCACTGACCCTCCCCTATACGGCTGGTGCAGCGGCTCTTCTGATCGGAGGCTTCGGTATTTCCGGAGGCTTATTCGGAGTGTTCTCATCGGTCACCTGGCCAAAGCTATACGGACGGGAGCATCTGGGAGCCATATCAGGAATGGCCATGAGCTTTATGGTAGCCGGAAGTGCCCTCGGCCCCTGGGGATTCAGTATGCTGGAAAAAGTTTGGGGAAACTACAGGCACAGCGGCTGGCTGGGAGTCTACGCCGCCGGTTTTATTGGACTCGTCAGCTTCCCCTTTATGATGAAAAAACAGAAGGACTCAAGTTTCAGTTAATTCAATCAGCCGGGCGATAGCCCTTGCTGTGATAAAGGCACAGCCTGGATTTTTCACGGCTGCTTCTGATCAGGCTGTCATACCCCAGGGCCCTGATGCTTCCCAGAGAAGACACAAGGGGGAAGTTAAAAAATTAGGGCAGAAAAACCCTCCCCAGTATCCCTCTCCTGTATTATAGTATCTATATACCCTGTTTCGGCCTCCGGGATGAAAACCCGCAGGCCGAAGCAGGGCTGATACAGGAGTACATCATGGATAATTCCCGTGAAGAAGATACACTTTCAGCCATTCCCTATGATCAGGAAAATGCCGAAAAGGGTGAGAAAAGACCTAATATACTTCTTCTGATGACAGACCAGCAGCGCCATGACACCATCAAGGCGGGAGGTGCCGATTTCATGCACACCCCCCATCTGGACCGTCTGGCTGCTTCAGGAAGAATATACAGCCATGCCTTTACGCCCATCCCCGACGGGATGCCCAGCAGGCACAATCTGTTGACTGGTTTGACAGGAAAAACCCATGGATATCCCGAAAACAACAGAAACTTCGGCATGCCCGGCTGGATCTATACCTTTCCCCAGCTTCTGTCAGATCATGGATATGAAACGATCTCCATCGGCAAAAATCAATTTGTCCCCCCCCGCAGGCACAGAGGGTATGATAAGATTCATCTGATGGAGTCTCATCCTGATTTCAGGGAAGAAGATGACTATGCCCTGTATCTGAAAGAGCAGGGATGGGGCCATATACTAAATATCCATGGCTGTGAAAACCTGCTTCAGTATGTTCCCCAAAGCCCCCTGCTTCCAGAGCAGCATCAAGGAGATTCCTGGGTTGCCGACAAGGCAATGGATTTTCTGGAGACCAACAGAGGCCGGCATCCCTGGTTGATGAAGGTCAGCTGGATTTCACCCCGGCCTCCTCAAAATCCAGCACTCCGTTTTGCTCATCTCTACAAAGAGAAGGAACTCCCGGAACCCTTAAAGTCTACGACCCCCCTTAGTCCTGGAGCCGATGAAAATGCAAGGCAATTCCGGAATATTCCAGCCCCATGGGTCCGACGATACCGAGAGCAGTATTACAGTTCTGTCAGCCAGGTGGATTACAACATTGGACGGATACTGGATGCCCTGGAAGACACAGACCAGAGACGGAATACCCTGATCATTTTTGTCAGTGACCATGGGGATATGCTGGGAGATCACGGAACAATAGCCAAAGGCCTGCCCTATGATAGCTGTACACGCATTCCTTTTATCCTCAGCTTCCCCGATGTGATAGATCCGGGAGAAAAGAACACGGATTTTGTCGATTTGAATGATGTGATGCCGACCATCCTGGATGCTGCGGGGATTCAGATCTCCTATAAAGCCACCAAGCTTCCCGGTGAGAGCCTTCTGGTGAAGAAAAACAAAAGAAAAAAAGACAGAAACTTCCAGTATGTGGAATATGGTTCAGGCATAAGGCGCTGGATCTCACTCAGAACTAAAGAGTACAAGTACAATTACTACTACCGGGAGGGACGGGAAGAACTGTTCGACCTGAGTGAGGACTCGGCCGAGAGCCGGAACCTCCTGTACAGCTCTCATAATGAAGAGATCCTGGCGGTTCGGGACCAGCTGAAAATGATACTCATGGAGCAGGAAAGGCTCAGGGGCCCGGAAGGCTGCCTGAATGAAGAGACTTTTGTGGCCTTGGAAGACACGGGAAAACAGTCACCCCGTTCTCCCTCCTTTCCGGTCTTCCAGAACAAGATAATGGATCCAAGAGAAAAATCCAGGATGAACAATTTTATGGATGAGGTCCTGAAGTGTATCGAAAAAGAGCCTCTGGTAGAATTGGAACAACTGGACCTTGAGCGCTGGCAAAAAGAGGGCGGATTCCAGGATAAACAGATCAAAGACCTCCTTGAAAAGGAAAAAAAACTAAAAGCCAAGCACAACCCGGGAGAATAAAATGCAGTTGACCAGAGACAAAGCCCTCACATTATTCAAGGAATTCAACCAAAGCGAGAGTCTGTATACCCATGCCCTCTCTGTAGAAGCCGTGATGCGTTACGCCGCCGGACAAAGAGGCCATGATCCCGATTTCTGGGGAATCGTCGGCCTGATTCATGACCTGGATTATGAAAAATACCCGGAGAAACACTGCTTAAAAGCAGCAGAGATTCTCAGGGAGAGAGACTGGCCCGAAGAGGTCATCCATGGGGTGGTCTCCCACGGGTGGGGCATCTGCAGCGAAGTAGAGCCGGTTCATGAAATGGAAAAAGTCCTCTTTGCCATCGATGAGCTCACAGGGCTTATAACGGCCACAGTGCTTGTACGGCCGTCAAAAAGTATTCTTGATCTGGAAGTAAAATCTGTCAAAAAAAAATGGAAAACAAAGGGATTCTCTGCCGGAGTAGACAGGTCCATCATTGAAAAAGGAGCCGCTCTTCTGGAAATGGAAACCGCAGATCTCATAGCCATGACCATCGAAGGCATGAAAACAGCCGCTGCTGAGATTGGTCTGGCAGGGATTGAATGAATAATTTCCCCAATATCCAACCCTTCACCGAGGCCATTGAAGAACAGGTCATAAGAAACCCTCTTCTCAATATTGATACATTCATAATCCCCTCTCCCTATATCAGAGATCCGGATATTGAAAAAAGCAGGGAATATAGCTGTGTCTGGCTGGATGAAGGTGAAATTCTGGGGTACATGCAGGTCTATACCGACCGGAATAACCGCAATTTCCATATTTATAAACTGGTAACCAGCCCCTTTGGAAGAGGAAGGGGAATCGGGACGGCCTTTGTGGAATACCTGGCGTCCAGGATTCCCGGGAATGGAAGGGTCTATCTGTATATCTGGGAAAAACAGGGAGATACCATCGAGTTTTTCCAGAACAAAGGCTTCCGCCAGGGTGAACCCATGGTGTACAGAAATCTAGTTTACAGCCACCTGCTGGCTGACAAACATGACATCCTGATCATTGAAAGACAGAAAAAGGACTCCCTCACCCCTGCTGCCTCCGAGGAAATCGGAAAAACCAGACACGACGCCAGAAAAACCCTGCGCCTCATGTCTAACATGGTAGACATGCTTTCAGTGGATAATGCAGACAGAATCATCGAAGACATCAACCGTGAGACCACGACCATGGTGAACATGCTGAACTCCTTCAGGGATAACATGCAGATCCTCCACAATGTCAATTTGCAGGAAGTCATCCTGGAGCGGATTGTTCCCTACATAGATGCCTCCACGGCTCCCTGTGAGCTGCACCTTGAACTGAAAACAAGAGCGGCTCTTGTTCCCGGATCTTTTATAAACATGGGACGTGCCCTGGTCAATATGGTATCCAATGCCCTGGATGCCATAGCAGAGACAGAAAGAACAGGGATAATCCGCATCTCCCTGTACCGGGAGGAAGAGAATATCTATCTGGAGTTGGAAGACAACGGCCTGGGAATTCCCAAAGAAAAACTAGTCAAAAACTCCAAGGGCATTCCTGCATTTGTCGGAAGAACCACCAAAGGGAAAAAAACAGGAGAAGGAATGGGTACCCGTCAGATCTTTGCCACCTTCGGGGCCGGCAATATTGAGGTCACAAGCCGTCCGGGCAAGGGAACTACCTGGCGGATCAGACTCGAAAAAGTATCGGGCCAGCTGAATAAATGGTACGTTCGTATGGACAGACGGCTCAATGAATTCAAAGTCCTCTGGGAAAAACCGGACATGTATCAGGGAGCCGACCGGAATGCCATCATTGCCTCCATCTGGCAGCTCCGAAAAATGGAAATATTCCTCTTTGACCTCATACTCAAATTCAGCAAATTTCATAATATCAGAAATGTATACCGAACAATTTTATCCTATATAGAGGGAGCCCTGTCCTGGGAAAGCCTGGAAAAAGAGGTGCTTGCCTTCCGCTGTGAACATGACAACATGAAAACATGGCTCCTGGAAATTTCTCAGGAGATAAAATTACGGAAAGACAAGTTAAGGCTGGTCACCACAGACAATGATTTCAGAGGGGCCATGTTCAAGAGTTACGGCCAGGCCTATGAGAATATTATTATATTTACCCTGGATCCGGAGAATGGCGATTTTCGGGCCACAGACAGAAAGCTGGCGGAACATCTTGATTTTGCACCCTATCTGGGGAAAGAAAAGGAAGAACTTCTGAGAGGTGAGTTCATAGGGGATATGAACAACGATAACAAACCCATATTTCTAGGGGTCTGGACGGTCAAATCCCATGAAGATCTGATAAACAAACTCAAATTGATCAGAATGGGGGCTCAGAGACTGTTGGAGATGGGAATCCATCCGCAAAAGAAATTATCCCTGTATCAAACCACCTATATGAGGCATAGCGAAGACATAGATACCGATGCCAGCTGCACCTTTGACGACATGGCCACATGTACCGATGAGGAGCTTATAAAATACACCCGCCTTGCAGATGATGAGTTTCAGAATTTCTTTGCGGCCGCTGACTAATGTCACAATTAATCTCTTCAAGGTTGTTCGAAATTTTGCAATCTTATATAATGTTTAAAGTTATATTTGTTCGAAATATTTATACTTCTTATAAATCTTGATCATATTCAAAAAAACCTTTAAATCTGTCACAGGGAGATATTCATGGGAGAATCGGTAAAAGAAACGGCTCAAATACTGAATGTTTCGGAAGAAACGATACACCAATGGATTAAACAGTCTTTTATTCCAGTTCATAATATAAATGACCAATATTATTTTAACCGCACTGAAATACTGGAATGGGCAACAAGTCAGCAGATAAAAGTATCATCTGATATATTTATGAATGATGATAAAAAGAATATAAGCCTGCCCAGTTTAACAGATACCCTGAGAGAAGGTGGTATAAATTATAATATCAATGGCAATGATCCCGAGACAGTTCTGCGGTCAATCGTCAATACCCTGGTATTACCCCGGGATGTAGATCGAGAATTTCTTTTCCAGGTTTTGCTTACAAGGGAGAAAATGGGTTCTACCGGTATTGGAGATGGAATCGCCATACCCCATGTTCGGAACCCGGTTGTGCTGCATGTTACAACACCATCTGTCAATCTCTGTTTCCTGAAGAATCCCATAGATTTCCATGCTCTAGATGGTAAACCTGTGAACATATTTTTCACCCTTATCAGTCCGACAATCCGTGCTCATTTACACATACTCTCCAGAATCAGCTTTGTCCTTCATGACCAGAATCTTAAAGATGCATTGATGAGACAAGCTGAGCCGGAGGAAATCTTTAACCTTCTTTCAATATCCGAAGCCTGTATACCAAAGCGGAGAACAGGAGAAATGATGGTTAAACCATGATATTTTCTTTAATCATCATCGCAATTTCTATAATAGCTATAAGCGGTATACCCGGAATTTTCCTATCTCATTCATCAGTTTGGGGGCAGAGAATTTCTGTTTTTCTTATCTGTCTCGGGTCTTTGTCAGGACTAGTCGGGGTCGGTCTCACTTTTTTTTATCCCGATAATGCTCTTTATTTCTTTCCCTGGCAGGCAGAACAAAATCCTTTATTGGGAATTGACCCTCTTAGTGCATTTTTTCTGGTTCCTATCTTTCTGATCGGGAGTCTGGGGTCTATCTTCGGACTGGGGTACTGGCCTCAAGAGAAGAACAAGCGTACAGCTGTCATGATCCATAATTTCTGGGGAATCCTGATGGCAGGGATGTCTCTACTGGTTATAAGCAGGCATGCCTTGTCCTTCCTATTCGGATGGGAGGCTATGGCTCTGGCGGCATTTTTCCTGATGTCTGCCGAAGATGATCAGGAAGAATGCCGGAAAAGCAGTTTAATCTATCTGATGGCTACACACCTGGGTACACTTGTTCTTTTTGGAATGTTTCTTTTATGGCGATATACAAGCGGGTCATTTGACTTTATACCGATACAGGAAGGAAACGTATCGGCTCTTACAATAAATATCCTTTTTATTCTATCCTTTATCGGTTTCGGTCTGAAAGCCGGTATTATGCCCTTACATTTCTGGCTTCCCGCTGCTCATGCGAATGCTCCCAGTCACATTTCGGCTTTACTCTCGGGAGTTATGCTGAAAATGGGGATTTACGGAATTATCCGGATGCTTTCACTCCTCCCGGTTCCTCCCCCACTCTGGGGAGGAATTATTCTCATTGCCGGGGCTGTAAGCGGACTTATGGGAGTCGTCTTTGCCCTGGCGCAGCATGACCTGAAACGTCTTCTTGCCTACCATAGTGTGGAAAACATCGGAATTATCCTACTGGGTCTGGGGCTGGCCATGCTGGGAAGGAGTTACCATCATCCGGTATGGGTTATTCTGGGTATGGCAGGCTGTTTACTGCATGTATGGAATCACAGTCTTTTTAAATCGCTTTTGTTTCTGGGATCGGGATCTGTGCTGCACAGAACTCACACACGCCAGTTAGATAAACTGGGTGGTCTGGCAAAACTCATGCCCTGGACTGCAGGACTTTTTCTTATTGCCGCAGTAGCCATCAGTGGATTACCACCGTTAAATGGTTTTATAAGTGAATTTTTTATCTACCTGGGATTATTCCGGACCCTGGCAATCCCGGGGAATACCGGTTCAATCGCTATCATCGCCGCCCCTGTTTTAGCCATGATAGGAGCTTTGGCTGTAGCCTGTTTTGTAAAAGTTTATGGTTCTGTTTTTTTAGGTTTTCCACGGTCAGAAATACCGGAAAATACTAAAGAAGTCCCTCTCAGCATGATTTTACCCATGATTGTACTGGCTGTCTTCTGTCTGTTCATAGGGTTGGCTCCTGCACTTGTGGTTCCCATACTGGACAAAGTGATCGCCCCATGGCTTCCTGCAGAATGGGCTTTAACCAATACAGTCAAATTGGCATCTCTGGTTCCTTTTTCTGCCTTGCAGTTTATTTCAATAAGTCTTGTATCGATCTTTTCTATAATGGCTTTATGGATGTTCGCATTCAAAAAAAAGAATGCCCAAACAGCTGGTACCTGGGATTGCGGATATGCAAAACCCGGACCGAAAATGCAATACACGGCTTCATCTTTCGCAGAATCACTTATTCTCCTTTTCACAGGGATACTCAAGCCGAAAACCCATGATCCGGATATTAGGGCAATATTCCCGACAAAGAGCTTTATGAAAAGTCATGTCGATGAAATTACTCTGGATCGGGCTCTCATTCCGGGATTCCTGTTTTTTCGAAAAACACTGAAGTGGTTTAATCGTTTCCAGCAGGGAAAAACTCAAAGTTATCTTTTTTATATACTTGTAGCTGTAGTAATTCTGCTATCTACGTTGATTCCGGTTGAACAAATCATATCCAGCCTAATGTCAAGATAATTCTTTAAAAATGAATCTATGAGATTTAGAAATGTTGTAATTACCATTGTATTATTCCTCTTTAGCGGAATAGGAGGCATTTAATGATCAATCTTATTATCCACCTTGCTTTATTTCTGATTTTTCCACCATTCTTACTCGGTGTTATCAATAAGACGAAAGCACTTTTTGCAGGACGCAAAGGAGCTCCTTTTTTTCAAACTTATTACGATATATTCAAGCTTTTGCGCAAAGGTATGGTGATAAGCAGTACAACCACCTGGATATTCGGTGCTGCACCCCTCATCACCCTCTCAGCTGTTCTGACAGCAGGAACATTGATGCCCCTGGGGAGTTCTCCGGCTCTTTTCTCTTTTACAGGAGACTTTCTTCTCTTTGCTTATCTTTTCGGCCTGGCCCGTTTTTTTACAACCACGGCTGCACTTGATACGGGTTCTGCTTTTGAAGGGATGGGAGCCTCCAGAGAAGTCACATTTGCAGCTTTGACCGAACCGGCTTTATTTTTCGCTTTTCTGGTTCTGGTTAAACTCTCCGGTTCACTGACTCTCACAGGCATGTTAAGCAGTAATTTCGATTCACTTATCTATCCGGGAAGTACAGCTCCCCTGGTAATGGTTTCTATCGGTCTTTTCATTGTTTTTTTAACGGAAAACAGCCGTATACCTGTGGATGATCCCAATACACACCTGGAGCTCACCATGATTCATGAAGTTATGATCCTCGATCATAGTGGTCCCTTACTGGGAATTATTGAATACGCCTCTTCGTTAAAACTCTTCCTCCTCGGTTCGATTTTATTAAATATTATCATACCTGCCTATACTCACTCTCTATGGCTCAACTGGTTTATTTTTACCATGGCGATGATCGGCTTATCGGTCATCGTCGGGATTCTTGAATCGAGTATTGCCAGGCTTAAGATGCCCCGTGTTCCATCTTTATTAATCGCCGCAGTCCTTCTTTGCGGATCAGCTTTTATTCTACTTTTGAGGTAAAAAAATGAATGAATTATTAAATGCAATCTTTGTTATTATTTTAACCCTTAATCTTTTTGCCCTGGGAAACGGCCGTCTCCTTTCTGTTATCCGGATCGTTGCTTTTCAGGGAATACTTTTAGGGATTCTACCACTTCTGATTCATTCCCATCTGACCTTTTCGGTAATCCTCTCTTCTCTGGCTGCCATCACCTTAAAAGGTCTGGTCATTCCGGGAATTATGAAAAAAGCGCTTCGCGATGTTCAGATAAAACGGGAGGTAGAACCCCTTGTGGGCCTTTTACCTTCGACCATTATCGGTGCTGTTTTAACAGCTGTCGTTTTTCTGGTATATCGCCGGATAAATCCTGTTGACCAATCACACTTATCTCTCATAATTCCCACGTCTATCTCGGTCATATTTGTAGGTTTTATTTTATTAACAACCCGGGTTAAAGCCATTTCACAGGTTTTGGGGTATCTTTTATTGGAAAACGGGATATACATATTCAGTCTGCTTCTGATTGAAGCCATTCCCCTGGTTGTTGAAATGGGTATGCTCTTAGACCTATTTGTCAGTATTTTCATTGTTTCCATAATCACAAATCATATTAATCGCGCGTTTTCTTCATTGGATACGCGCATGCTCTCAGCCCTTAAGGAGTAATTCATGGCGTTGATCCTCATTTTTTTCCCTTTACTTATGGCAGGTCTGGCTTTAATCATTCCTTCCAATTCTCTGCGCCCCTGGCTATTGCCGATAACGGCGATTGTTCATACAACAGCTACAGTCATTGTCATTCTTCACCCTGAATGGGGCAGTCAATCTAAATGGCTGGTTCTTGATCCCGTCGGCATAATTATTCTTATAACAATAACAATACTGTTCTTATTTTCATCATTTTATACTATTGGTTATCTTAAACTGAGACAGAAACTATCCAATCGCTTTTTTACAGCCTGTCTCTTGGCTTTTCTTGGATTGATCAGTCTTGCAATCTGGGCACATCATATGGGTTTAATGTGGGTGGCCATAGAGGGAACAACCCTTGTTACAGCTCCGCTGATTTATTTTAATCACACGCCGCGCAGTATTGAAGCTACCTGGAAATACCTTCTTGTGGGCTCGGTCGGTATCGCATTAGCTCTTCTGGGAACTTTTTTTCTTGCCTATTCCTCCATGGAGGGAGGGATGAAAGCAAGCCTGACTTTTGAAGTTCTATTAAAAACCGCCCCCCAATTGTCTCAACCATGGCTTAAGGCCTCATTTATTCTTATACTTGTCGGATATGGCACGAAGATGGGACTGGCGCCGATGCATACCTGGAAACCCGATGCCTATGGAGAAGCACCCGGTGTTGTAGGGGGGCTTTTTGCCGGGGGAATTACAAGTGGAGCCTTCCTGGCTTTACTGCGTATGTATCAAATATGTAATGCTGCGGGAGAAAGTGCTTTTATGTCAAAGTTACTCATATTTATGGGTTTATTTTCCATGGCTGTTGCCGGTATTTTTATGTTGAGCCAAAAGGACTTTAAACGTATGCTCGCTTATTCCAGTGTCGAACATATGGGAATCCTTGCACTTGGGTTGGGTATAGGTGCTCCCGCTCTTTATGCTACATTGCTCCATGTAATCAATAATGCTATGACTAAAGGTGTTTTATTTCTCTCTGCAGGAAATATTCACCGGGCTTATTCCAGTAAAAACACTGATCAGGTAAGAGGAGCACTGCGGAGATTACCTTTATCGGGATCTTTATTTCTTGCCGGGTTTCTTGCTGTGACCGGATCTCCTCCATTTTCTCCATTTGTCAGTGAATTCTCAATACTTACCAGCGCTTTTACTCATAATCATATTTTTGCAGGTTCACTTTTTCTGTCTTTTCTTTTACTGGTCTTTATCGGTATGGGTATTACCGTATTAAAAGTAGTACAGGGAAAAGTTCCTGAGAATATAATAGAAACAGGCTATCATGATAGCTTTTTAACCATAACTCCTGTTCTCGCATTCATGGCTATTGTCTTGCTGTTGGGTTTATATATACCGGAGTTCCTTCAAAAAATGCTTTTTAATGCGGCAAACTTTCTGGAGAACAAAGTATGAAACAAATATATGAAAATCTTGCTGTTATGACCAATGGGGATTCCATTCTGATAAATGAAATCCCTATATGTGATATAACCGCTTTTACAGCGACTATTATCGATGCCGTTGATAAAGGCCAGAGAGTCAGTTCTTTTTTCGGGGCAAAAACAGATAATGCTGATTCAACAGCTTTGTATGTTATTTTAGCCGATGATGAATCTAATCGGCTGAATGTAGGTAAAACAATAATCAGTGGTACAGAATTTCCCTCTATCACACCCCATTGTCCACAGGTTCATTTATTTGAGCGTGAAATAGCTGAACAATTCGGAATTATCCCCATTGGACATCCCTGGTTTAAACCTGTTCGCTATTGCCATTCCTGGACCGGAATGGATGCATGGAACCGAAACAAAAATGAACCGATACTACCTGCTGTAGGAGATTTTTATAGGATTGAAGGAGAGCAGATTCACGAAGTTGCTGTCGGTCCTGTCCACGCCGGAGTGATAGAACCGGGACATTATCGCTTCCAGTGTCATGGTGAACAGGTTTTTCACCTGGAAATTGCCCTGGGCTTTCAACACCGTGGTGTTGAAAAAGCGATGGAGACAGGTCCCGATTCAAGATCTCTTCATTTCATGGAGACTCTTGCCGGAGATACAACTATTGGTCATTCAATTTCATACTGCCAAATTTATGAGGCTTTTTCCCATACTCAGAAACCTGTAAGGGCTCAGGCTCTCCGGGGTATTGCTCTGGAATTGGAGCGCCTTGCCAATCATGTGGGAGACCTGGGAGCCTTATCGGGAGATGTCGGATTTCTGCCGACATCCAGTTTCTGTGGTCGTCTACGAGGTGAATTCCTGAACCTGACAGCTTACCTCTGCGGGAATCGTTTTGGAAGAGGATTTATTCTTCCCGGTGGGGTGGGTTTTGATATTGATCAACAGGATGTGGGGGAAATACTTCATCGTATAGGTATTTGTAATAAAGAGATTACTGATGCTATAAATCTTTTATGGGATAATCAGTCTGTTATGGCGCGTTTCACAGATACCGGCCCTATTTCAGAAGACTTTGCAATTGAAATGGGACTTGTCGGTCCCGTAGCCAGAGCTTCAGGGATTATGAGAGATGTACGATATACTCATCCCAATGGTATTTTCCGGTTTTCACAAATACCCGTATCAATCTATGAGTCGGGAGATGTTCTTGGACGGGCTTATGTCCGGTGGATGGAAATCCAAAAATCAATTTCTTTTATAATTAACCAGCTAAAAACTCTACCGAAAGGGGACGTTCTGGTTTTACCTGAAAAATTGAACCCGTTAAGTTTATCTATAGCTTTGAATGAAGGGTGGCGTGGCGAAATATGCCACGTTGCTCTTACCGATGAAAATGGCAGCTTTGCAAGATACAAGATAGTGGATCCTTCTTTTCATAATTGGCAGGGATTGGCACAGGCTTTACGAAATCAGGAAATCTCTGATTTCCCCTTATGCAACAAAAGCTTTAATCTATCCTATTGTGGACATGATCTATAAAAATAAGGAAAAGAAATGTACAAAGAAATTCTTACACGAATAAAACAAGGTCATCGAACCATGAAATTTCCCAAAGGTGCTCCTCCAGCTCTTTCGGACCGCTTTCGGGGCCGTCTGATTTTTGATACAGAGAAATGCGATCCTTTATGTAAGATCTGTACAGAGATATGTCCCGTCGGTGCTATTGAAACGGAATCCAAAAGACTAGATTTGGGGAAATGTTTATTCTGCACAGACTGTTTTCAGGCATGCCCTGAAAAAGCAATTTCATTTTCAAAGGATTATAGACTTTCTGTAAGGAACAGAGAGGATCTTATTGTTACGACTGAACTGAAAGAAATCATACTGGCTGAAGAGCTGGAAAAGAAAATGAAAAAACTTTTTGGTCATTCTTTAAAGTTACGGCAGGTCAGTGCCGGTGGCTGCAATGCCTGTGAAGCCGATGTCAATGTGTTGGGAACCATCGGGTGGGACATGGGGCGATTCGGTATAAAACTGGAGGCATCGCCCCGTCATTCCGATGGAATTCTAATTACCGGACCGGTGACAAAAAATATGGAAATAGCCCTTAAAAAAGCCTGGGATGCTATACCTGAACCCAAAATTCTGATCGCTGTAGGTTCCTGCGCCATTGCAGGAGGTCCTTATATCGATATGGATCAGGTAAACAATGGAGTGGAATCGAGCCTACCGGTGGATTTATACATCCCCGGATGTCCTCCTCATCCTCTAACGATATTAGATGGTTTATTAAGGCTTTTAGGCAGAATAGAAAATGAATAAACAATTAAATACTGAAAAATCCTCTTTCTTCTCCCGGTAATTCCAATGAAAATGTACCGAGTTTCCCCCCCCGTAAATCTAGAAGGAATAGATTAATTGCTTTTTCATAATCAATACCGCCACCGGAAACGAGGCATCCTCTTTTTTTACCTATCATTTCAATTAATTGAATAGTCTCATTTGGGAATTCTTCAATATTATATCTCTCTTTAATGCGCTCAGGATATTTCTGAACCATATATTCAAGACCTCTTATGGATATTTCATCGAGTACAAGAATCGTATCTTTTATCGATCCCAGTAAGGCTAATTTAAATCCTATATCCTGATCTTCAAACTTGGGCCACAGAATACCCGGTGTATCATAAATTTGAAGACTATCAGAAACATTTAATCTCTGCATTTCTTTCGTGACTCCCGGTTTATTACCAACGGCAGCTTTTTTCTTTCCTGCCAGAGCATTTATAACGGTAGATTTCCCGACATTAGGTATCCCGACAATCATGGCTCGAATCGGTCTTCGTTCTAACCATTTAGCCCCTACACTCAATGTTTTGCACCCTTTTATTATGGCGTTTAAATTGTCTCTTGTTTTTGACGAAACAGCCACGGGCAGTCTGTTTTCACCGAGAGATAAATAATATTTTTTCCACAGTTCAGTGACCTTCGCATCAGCAAGGTCAGATTTATTTAAAACAACCAGTCTGGGTTTATCCCCTGTCAGATCATCAATTATAGGATTACTGCTTGAAACCGGAATTCTGGCATCAAGGATTTCAATAATAACATCAACTTTTTTCAAGTTTTCTTTTATCAGTCTCTGAGTCTTATGCATATGACCGGGATACCACTGAATTAGTTTCATTTTAAAATTCTTCCTTAGGCGAGATTCATGGGGTCCCACGCTTTTCTATACAATATTTCGCATTATATATGTTTTTAACTCTAAAAGAAATAGTATAACTATTGGTAAATTAGAGATATATTTGATAATGAGGTTTGCCTATATGATAAAACAATTGATTCAGAAACTTAAAACGGAAAGAGAAAACATATACATACAGACTCATAATTTTCCCGATCCCGATGCTGTCGCATCGGCATTCGGTCTTCAACAATTATTAAAAATGGAGGGAATTACCGCAAATATTATTTTTGATGGAGTCATCCAGAGAACGGCTTTGAATAAAATGATTTCCGAACTATCAATTGATATACGTCAGACCAGTGAATATAAAATGTTTGCAACAGATAAAATCATCATCGTTGATGGATGTAAAAGGAATAAAAATGTAACAGATTTAATCGGTGAAGAAATTGCCGTAATAGATCATCATACAGGCAAAGAGCCCGATGATGTTGAGTTTGTTGATATTCAACCCGATACGGGTGCTTGTTCATCAATTATAACTTCTTATTTCATTGAAATGGAGCGTAAGATACCTGAAGTTGCGGCAACAGTACTCTTAACGGGATTATTTAGAGATACAGATAGTATGACAAGAAACGTGAGTGTCATGGATGTTACAGCCTATACAGAACTTTACAAACAGGCTGATAAATTAAAATTTAATTCCATGGTTTTAAATAATCTGACTTTGGATGATCTTAGATTTTATACCAATGTCATCTCAAATCTTAAAACAAAAGGTGATATCGCCTTTTGTTATATAAATGATGAATGCAATCAGAATTTGTTAGGAATACTTGGCGATTTCATTCTCTCTCTTGTTGAAATAAAATTTACAGCCCTCTTTGCTAATAATGATCAGGTAATAAATATCTCTTTCAGAAATGAATCTCCAGAAATTAATGCTGCTGAAGTAATGAAAGAAGCTGTCTTAGGTATCGGATCAGGGGGAGGACACAAACAGATGGCAGGCGGAATCATAAATAATAAAAAGACTTTCAAACCCGATCTTATGTTTAAAAAAATTATCACAATTATTTCCAGATGATTTACAATTGGAAAACAAAACATTAAAATCTATAATATAAACAACTATTGGAGTAAAAATGGCTCACATCCTGGTTATAGATGACGATGTGCATATCAGAGAATTGATAAACATCATGCTTGAAAGTGAAGGACATACTGTCGTCCTTGCAGAGGATGGAATGGTCGGGCTTCAAATGATCGATAAAGAGACATTCGATTTAATCATTACAGATATTATTATGCCCAATCAGGAAGGAATTGAGACTATTGTTCAAATCAAAGCCAAAAGTCCTGATACCAAAATTTTAGCAATATCCGGTGGAGGCAGAATTGGATCGACGAACTATCTTAGTCTTGCTGAAAACTTCGGTGTTGATAAAACTTTATCGAAACCTTTTTACCATAAAGATTTTATTGATTGTATTAAAAAATTAATTGATTAGAGGTATTTATTTGAAAAAAATTTTAATTGCAGATGATCATTTTGAAATTAGGGAATTAATCAAAGATTCTTTAAGTGATAAAAATTATGAGCTGATATTTTC
>NZ_JAQIBL010000015.1 GCF_027859075.1 Oceanispirochaeta sp.
TTCTGTACCTTCCCCGCCGCTGGAGCAGCCGTCTTCTCCTTCCCCGCCGCTGGAGCAGCCGTCTTCTCCTTCCCCGCCGCTGGAGCAGCTGCCTGAAGAGGCTTCGGAAAGAGCCGCCGTATCACCAATGAGTGAGGCATCCACCAGACTCAGATCCTCGACGACCTTGATGCCGCTGGTGATCATACCCATCCAGCAGGTATAGGTTATGTTTCCAGGTTTGGAGGGAGGAGTGAATTCTATGACATTCTCTCCCGGTTCCATCTGGAAGCGGATGCCGTATTCAGGAACAGTCAGGGGATTGTTGCATCCGTTCAGTTCCGCTTCATCCGCATATATGGTCCAGACCACAGGAATCCCGGCCTGAACGATGAAGGGTTCATATTCGTCCTCGTGCATGATGGTCTTAACGTACTGTTTTCCCTCCACTATTTCGGCAATTCTGACATTCTCTGAGGAGCCATTGAAGCTTCCCGCGGCGGCCAGAGAAATACCATTCAGACTCATGCCTCTCAGGACCATCCCGCCACCCAGAAGGAGGACCAGGAGAGCACTCACTTTGAGGATTCTGCCATGAGTGTGACGGGGCATGAGGGTGGAGAGAGAACCAAAGCCCAGCATCAGAGGAACAGTACCCAGGCTGAAGAGGAACATAGACAAGGCTCCCGAGAGGGCGCTTCCTGTTCCCAGGGCGTAAATCTGAACCGATTGAAGAGGACCGCAGGGCATAAATCCGTTGAGAAAACCAACCACAAAGGGGCCTCTCCCGACTCCGGCGCCCATGATTTTTGAAGTCAATCCCTGAGGCAGCCGGGGCATAAAGCGGGACAGGCCTGGAAAAATTCCCAGCATGCCGAATCCCATAATAATCATAAATAATCCGGCAATGCCGACGATGATGCCCTGGATGGCACCCGTAATGGAAATGACAGAGCCGAGGGCTCCTACAAGCCCTCCTATAAGAGTGTAGGATACAACCCGTCCGGCATTGTAGAGGAGGCCGGGGAGGGCCCGGCGCAGAGGGCTGGGGTCGCTCTGTCCTTTTCGCACAGATGAGAGGCTGACTGTCAGATTGATCCCGCCGCACATGCCGATACAGTGCACCGAGGTCATAAGACCGATGATAAAGAGAAGTCCGTAACCCATGGAGCTCTCAATAACGGGGAGGGCATTCATGATTCCCGTTTCTCTGACCACCAGGAAGAGGGCTGCCAGAATGATGAGAATCCCTACCCACTGTTTGAGAGAAAATTCACTTTTGGTTTTGCTGAACAGTCCCGGGAGTTCGTACCCCGCGTCTGCCACTTTGACTCTTAGCAGGTTGATCAGTTCTTCCTGATTTTCCTTATCATAGGCGTCATCTGTCTGAACAAGCAGTCTGCCTGTGGCATGATTCGCCTTGGCCTGAATCACCCCTTCAATCGTTAAGACTGCTTTTTCAACATGCATTTCACAGCCGCCGCAGGTCATGCCTTTCACTGACAGTTCGAGTTTCACCGTTGTACTCCCTTATTCTTTTTGTTATTAAAGTAAGGTAACGGCTTATTGTGCAGATTCTGTGCAGACTGAGAAAAATTAATTCGGATTCTGGGGGGGAAGAATCCCCCCCAGAACTCCACTCAGGTCACAGCAGCCTCATACCGGGCTGCCACGTCTTTTAGATGCCTTCTGATTTCAATGTTCTGAGGGCAGTGTTTTTCACATTGACCGCAGCTGTTGCAGTTGGATGCTCTCTGCTGTTCTTTCAGGAATCCCGTGGTCCAGAATTTGGCTTTTGCAAAATCATCAAAAAGGGCTTCATGGTTGTAGGCCCAGAAGATTTCGGGAATATACACTCCCTGAGGGCAGGGCATACAGTAACGGCAGTTGGTGCAGTCCACACGGATTTTGCTGTGAAAGTAGTCTTTCGCTTTCCCGATGATGTTGTTTTCCTTTTCAGTTAAAGTCCCGGGAAGGGCCTCTCCCGCCACCTTCAGATTCTCCTGAACCTGCTCCATCGTGGTCATGCCGCTGAGGATGACTCCCACCTTTTCCCTGTCCCAGAGAGAGCGAAGGGCCCATTCTGCGGGGGATCGTTTTGTATCAGAGGCATCCCATATGGATTGCAGTTCTTCCGGTATTTCAGTCCGGGCCAGCATGCCCCCTCTGAGGGGTTCCATAACAACCACTCCCATTCCTTTGGATACGGCATAGTCCATCCCTTCCAGTCCTGCCTGGTAATGCTCATCCAGGTAATTGAGCTGAATCTGGCAGAAATCCCAGTCATTGTCGTCTACAATTTCTTTAAAAAGGTCGATATCGTCATGATGTGAGAATCCGGTATATCTGATTTTTCCAGCAGCCCTGGATCTTATGAGAAATGACTTGTAGTCATGCTTCTTCATATTCGCCCAATTGGCGGCATTGAGGGAATGAAGGAGGTAGAAGTCAATGGTTTCGACTCCCAGCCTTTCGAGTTGTTGATCCAGAATCCTGTCCATATCCCCGGGACTCTTTATCTCCCAGCTGGGCAGTTTTGTCGCTATCTTTACTTTGTCCCGGTAACCGTCCTGCATGACCTTTCCGCAGAAGGATTCGCTGTTTCCCCCATGGTAGGGCCAGGCGGTGTCCAGATAATTCACCCCAAGGTCGATGGAATGGCGGATCATCTTCAAAGCCTTCTCTTCATCAATGTGTTTGACATCTCCCTCGATGATCGGGAGGCGCATGGCCCCGAAACCGAGGATGCTGAGTTTTTCATTTGTTTTTCCGAATTTTCTGTAAAGCATAGACTTCCTCAAACTTTTATATCTTTTCCTGAATATTATGAACCTATATTTCCGTCCCGTAAAGGTTCGGATGGGGAGCGCTCCTCCCGGTGGCTGTCTTTAGATGAATCATCGCTTGCAGGACCTGAGAGAATTTGAGATTATAAGAGGAGCAGGTCATCTGCCTCATCAGGAGCAACCGGAGTTTTTTCTGGAGAGACTCAACTTTTTTATTGCATCCCTACAGGATCAGGCAGTCATTTTCTAGATTTATAATTATCAGGAGATAAGTTTACATGGTTAATTTTAATTTTTACGCACCAACAGAAATAGAATTCGGAAAAGATGCCGAACTGAAGGTTGGCGGGTTTGTAAAAAAATACGGTAAAACAGTACTTTTGCATTTCGGGAAAGGACATATAAAAAAAACAGGTCTCTATGACCGGATTCTGAATCAGTTGAGTGATGAAGGGATCTCCGTCGTCGAGTTAGGCGGCGTTAAAGCCAATCCGGATATAGAACTGGTAAGGGAAGGCATCGCTCTCTGCCGGGATCATAAAGTTGACTTTATCCTTGCTGTAGGGGGGGGTAGTGTCATTGATTCGGCCAAAGCGATTGCCCTGGGTGTCCCCTATGAGGGCGATGTGTGGGACTTTTTTTATAATGGAAAAACTCCCCTGGAAGTCCTGCCCCTCGGTGCTGTGCTGACCATTCCCGCAGCGGGGAGTGAAATGAGTAAGTTCAGTGTTATCACCAACGGAAAATATAAAATTGGTTATGCCAATGATTTAATGAGATTGAAATTTTCCATCCTTAATCCGGAATTGACCTATTCCCTCTCCCCCTGGCAAACCGCCGCAGGGGTTGTAGATATCATGGCCCATGTGATGGAGCGATATTTTACAGAAGAGACTCATGTGGATTTTTCCGATGGAATGTGTGAAGGCCTTCTTCACTCGATGATCAAGAATGGCCCCAAGGTTCTCAGTGAACCCGATAATTATGATACCCGGGCAGAAGTGATGTGGGCGGGTTGTATCGCTCATAACGGGCTCCTGGGAATGGGAAGAATCGAGGACTGGGCTTCTCACAGGATACAAATGCCCTTGAGTGCCCTTTATGACATTACCCACGGTGCGGGTCTGGCCATTATATTTCCAGCCTGGATCAAATATGTCTCCCAGTTGAAGCCCCAGCCTTTCATCAAGTTTTTCACAAGGGTCTTTAATGTTCCCTACGATTTTGACAATCCCGAGTCTGTGATAAAGACCGGATTGGAACTGATGGAAAACTTCTATAAATCACTGGGCATGCCGACCCGTCTGAAAGATCTGGATATTGATGATTCCCGGTTTGATGAATTAGCCGGTCTGGTGACAGAAAAGGGACCCACCGGATTTCTGGTCAAGCTGGATAGGGATGCGGTTCAGGAGATATATAAACTGGCACTCTGAGATGAGGGATTGGTCATTGATTCTTCAGTATGAAATGATCAGTCCTTTATCACAAAATCAAAGGAACTGTTCAGTATGGACCAGCAGGCCCCTCCCAGGGCCGATCGCTCCAATGAGGGAAGAAGCAGCTGTGTTTCCTTTAAAGGAGTCTCTGCCAAATGGAGGGATGCCGTTTTTTTTAAGAAATCAAGGGCCCCGGGGCTTTTGATATAGGGAGTGTTGATCATAATGGCGTAAGGATTCAGCAGGGCTGAAGTCTGAACAATGATCTGACCGAAAATATCGGCAATCTGCAGGCAGACCTCGGCTGTTTCAGCATCAGATGAATCAAATAGATCCTTCAGAGACTGAACCGTGATCCCCCAGCGTTTCTGTATCTTCGAAATACCCAGAACATCCTCTACCAGATAGAATTGATCCCCGATATTCACTTTCATTTTTCCTATTTCCATGGCCAGTGAGTTTTCACCGGTCAGAAGGTTATGACTGGAATCAGTATAGGCTCCGCCGATATCGTCGGGGTTTTCAATATAAAGAAGATTCCGGCAGTTGCCGTTGCCTCCGAAAGCAGACTCTGCCAGAACCAGAGCATTGGCATCGTTGAGGATCTGATAAGGCAGGGATGAGTCTCTATTGAGCATCTCCCGATAGCGGACCGGTTTTTTCCAGCCCAGAGGGTCTGAATTCAGTACCATTCCATCATCACTGACCCATCCGGGAATCATAACGCCCACTCCCAGAGGCCGGGCTTCAGGAATGGGGCTGTCATCAAGAATCTCCTGTGTTATTTTATGAATCACTTCGACCGTTTTTTCTGGAGAGAAATCCGTGTTTTCAATTTCCCGGCGGCTGTGAATCTGCCCGTTCAGATCACTAAGGATGAATTGGATGGAATCCGGTTTCACATCCACACCAAGGACGGAACAGGCCCTGGGGTTAAATTGAAAGAGATCCGAATTCCTGCCGATGCCATGGTTCCCGGTCCCCACGGGGGTCACGAGGGATAGTCCTACCAGGTAACTCATGAGTTTTGAGGCAGTGGAACGGCTGCACTGGAGCATCCGGGAGGCATCCGCCCTGGAGAGGACATTTTTTTTCTTGATTAATTTCAACAGCACCCGGGCATTGTGTTTCATCATGTCACTGGGGGACAGAAGTTTAATATCCATAATAATCCTATTTGTTCGGAGTCAGAACAAATGTAGTTTACACGCTGAAATTCCCTGTGTCAATCGAGGCATATTGGGGATTCTCAGGGAGATCCAACCTTATCGTTCGCCAGGTAAAAGAGATTTGTAGTGATTCCTGGAAAAATAATGAGAAAAAACCTCCTTTTATAGTCCTGTTTTAATGCTATAATCATCTGGAAAATCTTATTCAGACATGCTCTGCGTTTTTATGGAATGGTAAAAATCAAAGATTATGAATTAGGTATTAATTCTCGTTTGAATCACATCTTCTTTGGAGGCATATATGAAAAAAATAGCAACTCTTCTGCTTTTTGCGGTCCTGGTTCTGTCCGGCTGTAACAAAAAGGATGAAACAACGACCGCAAAGGCCGAAAAGAAGGAAGTATATAACCTGAATTATGCAGTCTTCTTTCCCGCATCCCATCTTCAGGCCCAAACAGCGGAAGCCTGGGCGGAAGAAGTCGGAAAAAGAACGGATGGTCAGGTCAAGATTACTCTCTTTCCCGGGGGAACCCTCACAGCCGCGGCTCAAACCTATGAAGCCGTTGTCTCGGGAGTTGCCGATATCGGAATGAGTGTCTTTGCCTATACCCGCGGCCGTTTTCCTCTTCTGGAAGGTCTGGATCTCCCTGTAGGTTACCCTGATGGTGTCACGGCCACAAAAATCGCCAATGCAATGGTCAAGAAATATGAACCTGCAGAACTCTCAGATGTTCATGTCCTTTATCTGCATGCTCATGGCCCGGGAATCCTGGCCAGCAGGAACGAGGTTCGCACCCCCGCAGATATTGCCTCAATGAAGGTCCGGGCCACCGGTCTTTCCGCCAAGATTGTTACTGCTCTGGGGGGAACTCCCATCTCCATGAGCCAGGGAGAAACCTATGAAGCCCTCCAGAAAGGTGTTGTCGATGCCACCTTCTGTCCTATAGAAACACTCAAAGGCTGGAAACAGGGTGAGGTTATCGATTATGTGGTGGATACAAAGTCTATCGGATATACCACCACCATGTTTGTTGTCATGAACAAGGCCAAATGGGATGCTCTGCCTGAGAATCTTCAGACCATCATGGATGAAGTGAGCGATGAGTGGATTTACAAACAGGGAGAAGCCTGGGATGAAAGTGACAGACAGGGAGAAGCCTTTGTTAAGGATCTGGGGAAAACCTTTATCTCCCTGAGCGATGGGGATAACAAGGCCCTGATTGCCGCCATGAACCCCATTTATGAGGAATATACGGCGGCCGCTGCCGAGAAAGGACTCCCTGGAGAAGCCTTCCTTGCTGACATCCGGGATATGCTGAAATAATTATGAAGTTCTTTTCATTCATAAAACGTCTCATCATACTGTTTGCCTACATTGCAGGTGTTTCCATCCTGCTGATGATGGGCATTACAGTTCTGGATGTCATTCTCAGAATCTTTAATATCGGCATCACCGGAGCTTATGACCTTGTCCGGGCCTTCGGGGTCATTTCTGTAGCCTGTGCTCTGCCCTATGTGACCGCCGCCAAGGGACATATTGCGATCGAGTTTTTTTATCATAAGTGTGGGAAAATCGGACGCCTGTTTCTGGATCTTGTCTTCCGACTTTCGGCTCTTGTTATCTTCGGAGGCCTGACTTTCTATACCTTCAGGCATGGCATGTCCCTGTATCAGAGTGGAGAAGTGTTGCCCAATCTGGGAATGCCTGTCTTCTGGATTCCCTTTGTCATCAGCCTGAACAGCCTGCTGATGATGGTCGTCTTTGTCTACCATCTCATCCATCCTGGAAAGGAGTTCATCAAACCATGAGTCCTGTACAAATAGGAGTCATCGGATGCCTTGTGCTCTTCGGTCTCCTTTTCACAAGTATGCCCGTGGCTTTCGCCATGATCGCCTCGGGAGTTCTGGGCTTTGCCCTGATCATCAATCCTCAAGCGGCTTTCAGCATGGTGATCGCCGAGCTTTTTGAAACCTTCAGCTCCTATAATCTGACGGTGATACCCCTCTTTGTCATGATGGGGCAGGTAGCCTTTCATGCAGGCATCAGCAAGCGTCTGTTTCATACGGCCTATGTCTGGATGGGTCACCTTAAAGGGGGGCTGGCCATGGCAACCGTCGGGGCCTGTGCCGGATTCGGAGCCATCTGCGGTTCCGGTCCTGCGACGGCGGCTACCATGGCTTCCGTCGCATTACCAGAGATGAAACGATACGGTTATGCCGATTCTCTGGCAGCCGGCACTGTTGCCGCCGGAGGTTCACTGGGCATGCTCATTCCTCCCAGTGTTGTGTTTATCGTCTATGCTCTCATGACAGAGCAGTCCATCGGTGATCTGTTTCTGGCAGGTATTGTTCCGGGAATCCTCATTGCCACAATGTTCTGTCTGAATATTTATGTGCGCAGCTCCAGGGATAAAACCCTGGGCCCCGCAGGACCAAGACACAGCTGGAAGGAGCGAATAATCTCTCTCAATGGTGTCGTAGAAACGCTGATTCTGTTTCTGCTGGTCATGGGCGGCATGTTTTTGGGTCTTTTTACTCCCATTGAAGCCGCCGCCATCGGTGCTGCAGGGAGTTTCCTTATTGCGGCCCTTCAGAAAGAACTGAATATCCTGAAGATGAAAAAAATACTCCTTGAAACCGTCAGAACCTCGAGTATGATTTTCTTCATTGTGGCGGCCGCAACCATTTTCGGCCGTTTTCTGGCGGTCTCCCGTATTCCCTTTGTTGTGGCTCAGGCCTTTGTTTCTCTCCCTCTGCCGGGTGAAATCACCATGTTTTTGATCATCCTCTTCTTCCTTGTGGCAGGCTGTTTTATCGACGCCCTGGCTCTGATGCTCCTGACCATTCCCATTTTCTTTCCTGTCGTTCAGGAACTGGGATTTGATCCTGTCTGGTTTGGTGTTATCGTTGTTGTCATCACCCAGATGGGTGTTATAACACCGCCGGTGGGAGTGAATGTGTATGTGGTCAGCGGGATCGAAAGGGACATTCCCCTGCCGGTTATTTTCAAGGGAGCCATGCCCTTTCTGGGGATGCTGGTTCTGGCGGCGGTCATTCTGATTCTGTTTCCCCAGATCTGCCTGTTTTTGCCTGGATTATTCCATTAGGCCCTTAGGCCCTTAGGCCTTAAGGGGAAAATCACCGAAGCTGCAAACCAGCTTCGGTAGTTAAAATTATTGTTTTTGACAGTTTATATGGGAGACCACATTATGCTTGATACCCTTCGGCTCAGAGCTGCAAATCCCCGAAGCAGCAAACCAGCTTCGGTAGAAAAATACTTAGTCTTCAATGAATTTAAGGGAGGAACGCAATGCCACATAAGAATATTTTTAAAAAAATCCTCTTCTGTACGGACTTCAACACAGATGCCATGGGGGCCTATCACTATGCCCTGAATATTGCCGAGGGGAACCCGGGGAGTGAGCTCGTTATATTTCATGTCATCCCCGAGCCGGACGCCCAGTTCTGGAAGTCCTATATCTATGAAGTGGATGATGTGGATAACAAAGCCCGCCATGACATTGATGCTAAAATTGCCGAGGCCTATCTCAGAAAGGTCCCACCTGGAATCAACTGTTCCACAAAGGTTGTCACAGGAAATGTGGGGGAACAGATCTTGAAAGAGGCCCAATCGGATGAGATCGATCTGATTATCATTGGCCGGGGGGCGGGAAGCAATATGATCAATCGTCTCTTGGGAGATTTTATTAAGAAACTGATCCATAAGGCCCGCTGTCCTGTTCTGGTCGTACCGGAAGAATAATAGAGTCGGGCTTTCTGCTGCCTCAGGCAGATAGATCGGTAGAATTACTGAAGGAATCAGGTATTCAAATCCCGGCTGATCATTAACTTAGACAGGTGCCCTGAAGGTACAGGGCAGCCTGGTCAGGCACTTACCGCACACATCCATCAAATCTGCTGTTCCCAGATTCTTTCCGTTATCCAGGCACTGATTATAGCAGCTGTGCCTGTCGTAATTCTCAGAAGTCAGGGCTCCCCTGGCACATCGGCTCACGCATTGACCACAGATATTACCCTCTTTTTCAATACAGTACTCTTCCTCCGGAAGGGGTGATGAGGTCAACGGGGCATCTGTGATGATGCTGCCCAGCCTGCCGCTGCAGCCTGCCTTTGTGATCAGCATATTATTTTTCCCGAAGGTTCCCAGACCGCTTATATAGGCCACATGACGATGGGACCAGCGGCTGGTGAGACTGTCTGTATCAAAGCTTTCGGTCGCCGGTAAGCGGGCACAGTTAAAGCCCCCTGTTTCCAGCATCATTGTGATTTCATCACTGATCTCATCGATGAGAAGATTGGTTTTAACAAAGGCTTCTCCCCATGTTCTGGATGCAGGGACGCCCTCCTCGTTGGAACATGTAATCTCTCTCGTGAAGGGAATAAAAAAACAGATGACCGATTCGGCATTGGGGAGTAGATCTGTGGGCATGAGGTGATCTTCTCTTACCCAGGATTTCAGCATATGAAAGGGTCTGTCATCGATGAGAGCATAACTCGTCAGAGCCTCTCGCCACATCTGACCTTCCGAATCCTGCCTCTTTGCGGTATCCCTGACAATTCCTTCTATCTGCTTTTCAAGTGCATAGTCCATTCAGTGCTCCTATGAGGAATCTATCAGGCCCAGGAATGAATGAAAAGTCTATTTTAGAAAAAAATATAAACAACTGTATATTATATACTTGACGGTTTTTTTAAGAGCCGGCAGATCAATGAGAATCAGAGCACTGCCGGTACTGAATTATAGTTTACTTTTTTGTTTCTGATAGGTATAAGTCAGGCTGTAAAGTAAGATAACAAATGTAGGAATTAGTATATAAAATGAATGAGTGAGAAGCCAATGGAACAATGATATAATAATCAAATGATCCTTAAACATCTCTATCTTTTTTTCTATTCCGTTCTGTTTCTCATTCTGTCCCTGGTGATCCACTGGAATCCCTCAGGTGCTGAACCTGTAAGCTGTTTTTCAGGCTATGGTGAGGCCATTGTATATGGGATCGGATTATCCATAATTCACTATTTCCTTTATAGATTATTGGCAAAAGAAAAGAGTAAAAATCATATACTACTGATAATTACCATTTCAGGAATGCTGTTTCTGACTGTTATTCTGACTGGACTGTTTTTGCATCGGGACTATTTTTCAATGATGCTGCCTGTATTCATTTGTCTTCAGAACATACTTTATCGTAAAGAGGTTTTCTTCCATCATCTGGAAAGGCATAGAGCCATCAACAAACTCCTCTATATTCTCTCAATAATCATGTTGCTCTGCTGGATTGTCTGGATCTTAATGATGGGATATTTGATTTCTAGCAGACAGGAACCCCGCTGGATAGAGAGCCTTATTTATAATATTTACAATATATTCCTGATGATCATTTTCTTTATATCTATTTTTGACCTGCAGAAAAAGATGAAGATACGGATACTTGTGATAGATGATTCTATCTGGTTGAGCCAGCTGAATCTTTCTGAGTTCCTTGGTCTCTTTAAGAATGAAATACTGGTGCAACTCCTGGTGAATCATAAAAAGCAGGGCAGGATCAATTGTCATGATCTTGTGAAAGCTCTTTCAGACAAAGATCTGATGACCATTAATGATATGGATTGTATGTGTTGTAAAGAAAATAAACAAAAGGCAACATTGTGCAAAGAGTACAGGAAAATTTACAGACAAATTCTGGATATAAAAAAGGTTTTGGAACTGATGCAGATAGGAACAATCGTCTACCCTGAGAACAAGATGGACGTTGTGACGGTTGGCTGGGCACTCAAACTGAATAGTAATATTGAAATCATTATAGAAGATGAAAAAATCTCATCCTGAAAAAGTGTTAAACGATTTAATTCCAAACATTGAAATACATTAATCTTGTAAAATCACAACTGTTCACTTAACAATCATGTCATGAAAATGATGATCATTGTTAAGTGATATAAATAAATATTATGCAAGCGGCATCATGAAATGCCGTAAAGCTGTCTAGTTCGGAACAATTGTAAGCGTTAGTATTGCTTTAGATCGACTTTATAAGGAGATTTCAAATGAGATGTAAATTATTTTTGATTCATGCATTAAAACAAACAAACATTCTTAATGTTCATTAATATATTGTAAACAATAATTCATATTTAAATCATTTTGTAAGGAGATTGTAATGAATCTGAAGTATACTTTCATGTTATTGTCTTTACTCCCCTTTCTGCTTTTCTTCTCTTGCGAAGACAGTCCCTCCGGGAACAATGTACCATCGGATATCGGAATCAGTGCCACAAGCGTGCAGGAAGGAAGTTCTGCCGGCACAACAGTAGGAAGTCTCTCTGTAAGCGATGAGGATATAGATGACAGTTTTATATTTTCTTTGACTTCAGACTATGGTGAAAATGCCTCATTCAGCATAGAAAACGATCAGTTAAAAACAGCAGAAGTGTTTGATTATGAAACCAAATCATCCTATGCCATCAAAATAGAGGTCAGCGATGGTACAGACAAGTACAGCCAGGATTTTACTATCACTGTGACGGACATATCCGTCGACGGATTGTACGGTGGATCATTTACAGGTACGAAACTCGCTGACAGCAGTGTAGCCGAAGACGTAGTCTGGACATTGGATATTGATGGCAATTCTGGGGTTCTGGACATCCTTGCTCCTGATGGTGAATATGCTGATATTCCTGTTTCCATAGACGAATCTGCCAGAACAATTACAGTCTCTCATAAAACCATAAGTCCCAGTACGGTTCAAATGGATTTTTCTGGAAGTATTGCTGAAGATGGAGACATTACAGGAACAGGGACACTTGATTCTGGAGCAGATGATAGCATTGAGTATAATATCCAACTGAACGGCGTCAAAAACGATGAAGGCTACTTGATCAAAGGTACTCTGCACTGCCCTGCAGAAGATGTGGGCCAAAACGGAAAACCCTATACTGTAGTGGTAGACAGCGACGGCATTGGAGATAACGGCGGTGTTGTCGGATACTTTCAGGGAGTAAGCGGAGTACCCAGAACCATGTGCTACCTCATAACGGAAATACCTGCGGGAACATGGGAAGTATATGCCGTACTCTACACAGATGCCCCTGACTCAATAAATCCCGAAAGACCTCCTAACGATGGAGAATATTCAGGAAATTATGGAAGCACATTCACTCCCACTGACAACACAGGCGTTTATGATATTGCACTCTCAGTCTTTTCTGAATAAATATTTAAGAGGATGCTGTAGAAAAAAACTGAGTACAATTTAGTACGAAAGTGAACCATCAACAGCATCGCCCAAGAAAGTGAAATCACTGCAAACGACTTCAATAGCCCTGTAACATATATTGTGACTGCGGAAGACAGTAGCACTCAGTCTTATACAGTTGTAGTCAATGTTGATCAGGGATACTTCTCTGACCACATTGGGTATTCCTGCTATATTCCAGCTGGAAGTTTTCAATACTCTTCCAACTCAGAAGATGTTTGTTCTATCAGTAGTGCATTCCGATTAAGTGAGTGTGAGATAACCAGAACTCA
>NZ_JAQIBL010000016.1 GCF_027859075.1 Oceanispirochaeta sp.
GCAATTCCAGAATTGAAGCCAGCTCATTTATAATTTTTTCACCACGTCTCAGTTCATCCAGGATTCTGATTCTTATCTCAGACGCCAGGCCCTTGATGACATTCAAATCCTCATGTGGATCAATCAGCATGATTCTTCCCTTCATTTTAAAACCTCTCTTAACTGAATGCATCTTAATATATTAAAAAAACAGATACAATCATTCATATATAGATAATTGTTCACGAAAAGTGTAATACAAACACTTCATATCAATATACATGATATATATAAAAAGTCTATAGTTTTCTCAACAAACACGTCTTATACCTCTGCAATGTGTTTAAAGCTAATAATCAGCATGGTATTTTCATTTGACAAGTGAAAAATGTAGGAATATAATACAGTCATTATCATGATATATGATATGTATTATATTTTATGAACCAAATAAAGGAGCTTTTATGAAAACTGTAAGAACGATTTTAGCAATACTCATTCTTATGATGGTACCTTTTGCAATATCTGCGGGAGGTCAGACTGACAGTGCTGGTGGAGATACTCCCATCACCTTCTGGACCTTCAACGAACTGCATCAGCAGTTTTACGAGATGGCCGCAGAAGAATGGAACAAAGATAATCCAACTCGCAAAATTGAACTTCAGGCTGAGACTTTCCCTTACAACGATATGCACAACAAACTTCTTGTGGCTCTGCAGTCGGGAGTCGGAGCACCGGCTATTGTGGATATTGAAATCAGCAAATTCCCTAATTTCCTGAAAGGTCAGATTCAGTTGGAACCCATGAATGAATACGTTAATCCTGTAGTGGATCAGCTTGTAAAATCCAGACTGGACATCTATGCGAAGGATGGAAACTACTACGGTCTTCCCTTCCACGTGGGTGCGGCTGTCATGTATTACAATGTTGAAATCATGGATGCAGCCGGTGTCAATATTGATGACATCAAAACCTGGGATGATTATGTTCAGGCCGGTCTTAAAGTCAAAGCGGCTACCGGGAAAATGATGACCTCCATCGAAACCACCGACCAATGGACATTCTGGCCCATGATCTCCCAGCGGGATTC
This sequence comes from Oceanispirochaeta sp., assembly GCF_027859075.1. Lineage (NCBI taxonomy): Bacteria > Pseudomonadati > Spirochaetota > Spirochaetia > Spirochaetales > Spirochaetaceae > Oceanispirochaeta > Oceanispirochaeta sp. The sequence goes on from NZ_JAQIBL010000016.1 coordinate 1,070, forward strand.
AGATTTTTTCAATCCCGACGGAAGCGTTGCTTTGGACAACAAAGCTAATATTGCCACACTGGAATTCCTTCACAACATGATCTATAAACAGAAGATTGCCGCCACGACTCCCGGTGGAAATCACCATTCTGAAGAGTATTACGGCGCCATGAATGCCGGAGATTTCGCCTCTGTCCTGATGCCCATGTGGTATATGGGACGATTCACCGACTATATGAGCGATCTGAAGGGAAAAATAGCCATCCGTCCTCTTCCAAGCTGGACCGTTGGTGGCAAACGCTCTGCCGGTATGGGTGGTACGGGTACTGTTGTCACAAAGCAGGCTGAATATCCTGAGATCGCAAAAGAATTCCTGGCCTATGCCAAGCTGAGTGAGAAAGGAAACATCCAGCTCTGGTCCTTCCTTGGATTTGACCCACCCAGATGGTCTGTATGGGATGATCCTGCTCTGAAAGCAACGAATAAATTCACTGAGTATTTCGTCAATGATGATATCTTCGGCCTGCTTTTGGAAGTGAAGGATGAAATCAATCCTGTAACAATCACAGAACAGATTCCTCAAGCATCTGAGCTTGTCAAAGGAGATATAATGTTTCAGGCTCTTGGAGATCAATCCAAGACCCCTGCTCAGGCACTTAAAGATGCTGCCGATAAATTAAGAAAATAGATATTGAATAAATCCCTTCTGATGAGATTCAGGAGGGATTTTATCATCGGGAGTCTTGAATATATGAAAATCCATAGCAAAACAAAGCGGCATCTTGTTCCTTATATGTTTGTCGCACCTTTTCTCATCTCTCTCATTTTTTTCTATCTCTATCCCCTTATTTCAACTGTGATCATGAGCTTCCAGCATATTGTACCCGGAGAAGTTGAGTTCATTGGCTTTGAGAATTACGCAAAATTGAATGACGAGCATTTTTTTATTGCCATTAAGAACTCCTTCGTTTACACCACCCTGACAATTGCGGTTTTGATTCCGATTCCTGTTATTTTTGCCGCCACATTAAATGGAAAAAAATTCATCGGATCCACCATATTCAGATCAGTGTTTTTTATTCCCTCGCTGGTCTCAGTCGTCGTGGCCGGAACGATTGTCAGACTTATTTTTGCATCCCCCGACGGGGCTTTAATTAACTCCCTCATTTCATACTTCAATATCACTCCCCAGAAATGGCTCATGGCAGGAAAATTTCACGCCATGTTCCTCCTCGTGATCCTTGCAACATGGAGATGGACAGGCATAAACATTATCTATTTTCTCTCGGGATTGCAGACCATTCCGGACGAACTCTATGAAGCGGCATCCATTGACGGGGCAAATACGGTCCAGAAATTCCTCGTTATAACACTGCCTCTTTTAAAACCGATAGTCATATTTGTGACAACTATCAGCATACTGGGTGGATTTTCCATGTTTGAGGAAAGCTACATCCTCTGGCAAGGGACTTCTCCCAGCAATATAGGTTTGACCATGGTCGGTTATGTTTACAGAAAAGGATTCCAGTCAGGCGACCTGGGAATGGGTTCAGCCGTAGGGCTGGTCCTGCTGGTCATCATCCTGGTATTAAGCATCATACAACTCCTTTTTTGGGGATTCTTCAAAAGGAGTGAATCATGATCAGGTATAGAAGCAGACAGAGTCTGATAAGTTTTTTCCTTCTGATACTATTTTCAGTTTTTTCGGTCATCACCCTCTTTCCCATTTTCGCTCTGATCATGTCTTCCTTCAGACCAGGAACCGACCTGATGAGGTTCGGGATCACAATGGAATCCCTGCTCAATAGGGATAAAAACCTGGATAACTACAGGGAACTGTTTTTCGGTGAGCGATCCCTTTTCAATCTCTGGTTTCGAAACAGCATGATCATCCTGATGTTACAGACGAGTGTTACCGTATTTCTCACCTCCCTCGTCGGCTACGGGTTAGCGGTATATACCTTTAAGGGAAGGAATGTCCTGATCGGTCTTGTACTGATCCTCATGATGGTACCCATACAGATACTGATCCTTCCTCTCTACAAAATGATGATTACCATGAAGCTGATGAATACAATCCTGGGAGTCATGCTCCCCTTTATGCTCTCTCCCATTGCCATATTCTTCTTCAGACAGTTCTGCCTGGGATTGCCCCTGGAACTGATGGATGCCGCCAGAATCGATGGTCTGTCCGAGTCTGGAATATATTTCAGAATCATGTCTCACCTGATGCTGCCGGCCTACGGCGCGATGGCCATCCTGGAAGGTCTGAGGAGCTGGAATAACTACCTTTGGCCCCTGATTGTATTAAGGACGACAAAGAAATTCACAATTCCCATCGGATTGAATACATTGCTTACCCCTTATGGCAACAATTACAACGTGTTGATTTCCGGGGCGGTCATTGCGACAATTCCAATAATAATTCTATTCCTGATGTTTCAAAGGTATTTTATATCCGGCCTCAGTTCCGGTAGCGTTAAAGGATAAAATAAAGGAGCTTAAAAATGAAAGCAAAAATCATGATAAATAAAAATTTCAAACTCAGTGAGATTGACGACAGACTATACGGATCTTTCATAGAACACCTGGGAAGGGCGGTCTACGGCGGTATTTACGAGCCGGGCCACAGCAAAGCAGACAAGGAAGGATTTAGAGAGGATGTTCTGGAGCTTGTCCAGGAACTGAAGGTTCCCGTGGTTAGATATCCCGGTGGAAACTTTGTCTCCGCCTACAATTGGGAAGATTCAGTCGGTCCTGTTGAAGAACGTCCGGCCTGTCTGGATCTGGCCTGGAAATCCAAAGAACCTAACGAATTCGGTTTGAATGAGTTTGTCAGCTGGGCAAAAAAGGCCGAAACGGATGTGATGATGGCCATCAACCTGGGAACACGGGGCATATCTGATGCCAGAAATCTGGTAGAATACTGCAATCATGAAGGTGGGTCCTACTGGAGTGATTTACGAAAAAAACACGGTGTGGAAAAGCCTCACAATATCAAACTCTGGTGCCTGGGCAATGAAATGGATGGTCCCTGGCAGGTGGGGCACAAGACGTCCTATGAATATGGACGGATAGCCAATGAAACAGCCAAGGCATTGAAACTCTTTGATCCTGAACTCGAACTGGTTGTGTGCGGCAGCTCGAGCAACCAGATGCCGACCTTTCCTGAATGGGAAAGGACCGTTTTGGAAGAGTGCTATGAAAACGTGGACTATATCTCTTTGCACATATATCTGAAAAATGAGGAAAATGACCTGCAGACATTTCTGGCGACTCCCATGGGAATGGATGACTTTATTGATGTTGTTTCCAAGACCTGTGATTACGTAAAAGCTAAAAAGAGAAGTAAAAAAACCATAAATCTCTCCTTTGATGAATGGAATGTCTGGTTCCACTCCAACGAGCAGGATGAGGATATTTACAAAAGACAGCCATGGCAGGTCGGCCCTCCCCTGCTGGAAGATATCTACACCTTTGAAGACGCTTTGGTTGTCGGGGGTATGATCAACTCTCTGATCCGCCATTCAGACCGTGTCAAAATCGGATGTCTGGCTCAGCTGGTGAATGTGATAGCCCCTATCATGACGGAAAATGACGGCACAGTCTGGAAGCAGACAATTTTCTACCCCTTCTACTATGCCTCGGTTTACGGTCGGGGGACAGCCTTGAATATCTCTGTCGATTCTCCAAGCTATGAAAACAAAACATTTGGAACCGTTCCCTTTATTGATATCACTGCTGTGCACAATAAGACTGGAGAATTGACTCTCTTCATTATCAACAGAAATCATGAGTCTGATATGGAACTTGATATTGTTGTGAGCGGATTTGAAGAATATAAAATCATAGAGCACGCCGTCATGGTTCATGATGATGTTAAGGCAGTCAATTCGAAAGAGAATATGAATGAAGTCATCCCTGTGAAAGGCTCGGGATTGTCGGCATCTCAGGGCCATATTACAGGCAAACTGAAAAAACTGAGCTGGAACTGCCTGCGCCTGTCTCAATAAGTTTGAAACTCTTCAAGCCTGTCATACTGATGCTTTCGGGCATCCTTATGACGGGATGTATGAGCCAGGCCCGAACCAGTCAGCAATCCATCCTCTATTATAACGCCTAAGATGCAAAAAAAAATTGTTTTACAACTCTGAGGATTGAACCACTCTACTAGAGTGAAGATGGATGGCCTTTCTTAGAATAGCCGAGGATCACCCGGCTATTCCAATACAAATCAGGACTGAGCGGCAGGAACGACCACAGGGGCTTCGGCTTCCACAGTCGCCCATTCGGGAAGAACTATTTTAGCGCCTTTTCTGAGGTCTTCAATATAAGTCATAGTTCCTTCTTCATAGGCCTTTTGATTCAGCTGCTCTTTAATCATGTCTTTCACATCATCAAAGGGTGTGGGGATTTCTTCATTTTTACCGGTCACCAGGATCAGGTGGTAGCCGAACTGGGAGAGTACTGGTTCTCCAACTATACCGATTTCCTGATTAAAAGCTGCTTCTTCAAAAACGGGCACTGTCTGTCCACGGGTAATCACACCCAGGTCTCCCCGGTTGGCTTTAGTGGGCCCCTCAGAGTAAGCTGCGGCGGCATCACCAAAGTCCATTCCGGCTTTGATCTTTTCATGGATGCCGCTGATCTTAACCAGTGCCTCAGACTCGGTCTGATCATCATTGATCATGATAAGAATATGGCTGCAATTCACCGATTCAGGAGTGATAAAGTAGGTATTCTGATTATCATCATAGAACTTACGGATCTCTTCATCTGAGACGGCCACGTTTTCGGACACTTCTTTATCAAAGAGGCTCTGAAGGACGGACTGCCATTCCAGTTCCTGAGTCAGGCTTTCTTCGGTAAATCCGTTGGTTTCGAGGCTTGAAGCAAACTCCTCGACCGTGGGGAACTGCTGTTTAAAACTTTCGATCTTGGACTGAACGCCTTCTGTATCCGCCTCTATCTTCAGATCTTCTGCTTTCTCCAGCAGAAGCTGTTTGACAACCAGGGAATCCAGAAGTCTGGGTTTCATCGTTTCAAGATCGGCATCTGTTAAAAATTGTCCCTGCAGTTCATACTGTTTCTTGAATGCCTCTACTTCCTTGTCAAATTCCGCCTGGGGAATATCAGTTTTATTGACTCTGGCCACAACCCCTTCATCCAGCTTGCCTGAGCCGCAGGATGCGAGAGCCATGATGAGAACCAGAAGAGCCGGTATCATTTTTTTCATAGTGTTATTTCCTTGAATTCTAGATAAATTTCGTCAATGGTACGGCCTCGGCCTCAAGCTGTCAACACAAGGGCGATTCTTCAAGTATATATTTTACAAAATCCGCTACAGAACAGCCCCCGCTGTAGTCCGTATTGGATTTCAGACACTGAATTGTGTTGTATGGCTGGATCATAAAGATATCATCCACCTGGTTGTCCCACTCTCCCGTTTGGGCTCGCAGAGAGCTGAGATCTCCAGGTTCCCCACAAAAATCATTTTCTTCTAAAATCATAATTTTTCTCATTTAATTCCTCCAAAACTTGCTTTATTCCCTGTTTTAACTCATTCTAAGGCCTATATGTGCCACATCATGGCACATATATATTTTTTAAAAGGATATTTTTATGGCCGCAGCAAAAAACCTGATTCAGTTTATGAAAGCCTTTGAACTTCTCTCCCGTCCGGGAGGGATCAGCATCAAAGAATTACAGGAAAAGCTGGGCCTGAGCCGCAGGTCGGTCTACCGTCTCTTCGAATCCATGGAAGAACTGGGATATCCTCTTGTGGACAGACCCCTGGACGGCAAGACGAAGAACTGGGGCCTGATGGAAGAATACATAACATCCAGACCCTCCGGCCGGATTCCCAGACTGTCCCTGAATACAAAAGAAACGATGATCCTCTACCAGATTCTCTCCCGTCAGACCCCCTTGTATGAATCGGGTATGAAGCAGACCATCGGCGCCCTCAGGAACCGGCTGGAACAGTTTTATCTTGAAAATACCCGGGCAGGGAAAGTAGAGAGATTCAAGGATATCTTCGTCAGTATACCGGGCCAGTATAAACACCTGGATGGGAAAGAAATCATCTATGAGACACTGCTCCAGGCTGCCCTGGATCAAAAAATATGCAGGGGGGTATACAGATCATTCAGGCTGCAGGAAGACAGGGAAATGGAATTCACAGTACTCTGTTTTTTTGAATGGAATTATGGTTTGTACTGCTTCATCCGGCGACGGGAGGATGGAGAATTGAGAACCATGGCTCTGGAACGATTTGTATCGGCCGTTTTAACAGACATACCCGGAGGGAAAGAGAAGGATTTTCATCCTGAGGCCCTCCTGGAACAAGCCTGGGCATTAAACACGGATGACCCCCTGGAAGTGAAAATACACTTTTCCCCTTCGGCCGCACCCTATATAAAAGAGAGGGAATGGAGCAGCAGTCAGAAGATCGAACTCCACATCGATGGCTCTCTCACCCTCAGTATGAAGACTTCGGGACGCCGGGATATTAAAAGCTGGGTTCAATCCTTTGGAAAAGAGGCCTTTCTGCTCGAGCCGAAAGATTTGAAAAAAGAGTTACAGAAGGAGCTGGAAGAACAGATTTCCGGCTATAAAGAATCAACATTATAAAGAAAATCAGGGTATAATCAATTCCTATGCACCGAATATGTACTGAAGAAAAAGTCATTCATATACAGGGTCATCCCGTCAGGCTTCAGAAAAAGAATATGAAGAGCCTCCGGTTGAGGCTGATTCCTCCCCATGGAGAGATCCGGATTTCTGTCCCTTCCTGGTATTCCGATAAAAAAGCGGCCCAGTTTGTGCTTTCACGATGGGAATGGATTCAGGAACAGCAGCGCACGATTCAGGCTGTTCATCCTTTGACACAACAAAGATACCTGGACGGATCTTCCCTGCTCTTCCAGGGAAGATCCTATAGGATATGTATACAGACAGCGGCAAGATCGTCTGTCCCCCTCCTGGCAGGAGACTGCATCATCCTGAAGGAAAAAGAAGGAACAGGGGAAGACCAGAGGAAAAAGAAAATTGAAACCTGGTACCGTAAACAGATGATGCTGATTATGGAGCCTCTGATCATTCACTGGTCAGACCTGATGAAAGTACAGCCCCTGGAATGGAAGATTAAAAAGATGAATACCCGCTGGGGAAGCTGCAACACTTCATCCTGCCGGATCTGGCTGAATTTGGAACTGATCACCATGAAGCCTGAGATATTGGAATACGTTCTGGTCCACGAACTGACTCACCTTCTGGAACGGTGTCACAACAAACGGTTCAAGGCCCTTCTGGATCAGTTTCTTCCCACCTGGAGAGGCTTAAGCAGAGAACTGCGGGGTGGGCTTCCTCTTTGACAATCCGATGCTGCTGATCAATCCTCCCTCAGTTCGAAACTGCGAGCCTCCCGTTGCCCTGCTGAAGCTGGCGGGGGCCCTGAAAGCCGCAGGAGAGGGCGTTCACATCCTGGACGGCGCGGCAGAAGCCTATTGGTGGCTCTCCGGCCTTCCGGCGTCCGACCCGGAAGATGTCCGTGCCCGTCGGTCCCGGAAAAACAGGGAACGCCTCTGGCAGAGTCTCAGCCCTGAGATACCGGGAACAGGCAAAGCCTACACATCTTTTGACCGGTATAAGAA
>NZ_JAQIBL010000017.1 GCF_027859075.1 Oceanispirochaeta sp.
GTCTGATTCTTAGTTCTGGGATATGAGGTTATGTTTTACCGCATAATAGATTAACTGTGAATTGTTTTTCAGGTTCATCTTCTGCAGCAGCCTGGCTCTATAGGTACTGACGGTTTTGATGCTGAGGTTGAGCTTTGTAGAGATTTCCCCGCTTGTTAATCCTTCCACCAGCATGATCATCACCTGGTACTCCCGTTCGGAGAGTTGTTTGTGAGGCATCTGGCTGTGGTCGCCCTGATAGTCTTCCAGCAGGAGATGGCTCACCTTGGGAGAGATATAGCGGCCTCCCTTGTTGACTTCCTTGACGGCTTTCACCAGTTCTTCCGGGGCGCTGGCCTTGTTTAAGCATCCAGATGCTCCCAGTTTTAAGGCCCGGAGGGCATACTGGCTTTCCGATTGAATGCTCAGTATAAGAACCGGAATTTCAGGATATTGAATATGCAGATCTTTGAGGACCTCCAGGCCGTCCTTTCCCGGCAGGGATATGTCAAGGATGATCACATCGTAGAGCTGTCTGGAGAGCCTGGAGAGAACATCAACTCCATTGGAGAGTTCATCAAGGCGGCTGAGTGAGATGGACTCCTGAAGAATCTGACAGAGGCCCCGGCGCACCAGAGGATGATCATCAACAATTAGTATTTTATGCATGGTTTGCATCCTTTACTGGGAGAATAATTCTTACCATTGTTCCCCCCTCCGGGTGGTTGTCAATAAAAAAGCTTCCATTCAAGTGGCGGCAGCGCTCTCTCATGCCGATGAGACCAAAGGCGTCAATTCTCGTTTTACTCTGCCGTTTGATTCCCGTTCCGTTATCATGGACAATCATACAGAATGCATTGTTTTCCATGAACACCTTGACATTCACCTGAGAGGCAGCTGTATGTCTGATGATGTTTGTCAGGATTTCCTGGTACATGCGGAAAATGGCGGTCTTTCTTTCGATTTCGGATTCTGGAAAGATTTTCCCTTTCAGATTGATTTGAAGACTCAGGGGGATTCCTGTTCGTTTCCGGAATCGCCGGCTCTGCCATTCCAGAGCCTCTTTCAGGGAAAGGTTGTCCAGAGCCTTTGGCCTGAGGCTGGTGGAAATACTGCGGACAGATCCGATGGAATCATTCACTATCTCAAGGAGGGAGGAGATCTTCTCTGTCCGAATGGTCCCTTCGGCTTCGGGGTGACTATTCAACCAGAACAGATCAAACTTCATGGCTGTCAGCTGCTGACCCAGTTCGTCGTGGTATTCCCGGGCAGCGGCCTTCCTCTCTTCTTCACGGGCCTGTTCCATATGCATTGAAAAGTTGCGCAGCTGGTCATTGGATTTTTTCAGGTCCCTGAGACGCAACCAGACAAATAGACTGATGATCAGAGTCGCAAGAATTCCTGAAACAAGATAAAACCAGAGGTTCATCCAAAAGGGAGTCAGTATCTGAATCGCCAGGGATTTCCTGCTGTTCTGTCCATTATGATCGGAACCGAATATCACCAGCTCATAGAGGCCTGGCGGGACAGAGGCATAGCTGACCTCATTCCTGTTTCCCAGAAAGCGGGGCCTCTCCTCCAATCCCTTCAACTGAACCGAAAAGTGGTGTTTCCCCGGATCTATATAGGACAGGATAGAAAACTGAATGGTGAGGTTGTTGGCTGAAAAGGGAAGGGTAACTTTTTCTTTGAGGGAGATATCCTTATCCAGAATGATCAGACCATCCATTTCCTGACCTATTCTTATGGGCAGGTTGTGTACGCTCAGTCCGGTAATCATGATGTCTGCCAGAGCTGTCTGTTTTCTGATCAATTGTTCCGGGTGGAAACTGGATATTCCCCGGGGGCCTCCCCAGAAGAGAGTCCCGTCTTTTGTTTTCAGGTAGGCATTCTGGGAGAATTCATTGCCGGCCAGACCGTCGGCTTCACTGAAATTCAGAATATGTTCTTCCACAGGAGTAATTCTGGAGTGCCCCTTGTCTGTGGAGACCCATATGTTTTTGGTATCATCTTCCAAAATCCCGTAGATATTGTCTCCCGACAGTCCCTCCCGGCTGGTGATGGTTCTGAAGATCATACCTTCAGGCTGAAAGATATTGATACCCCCTCCGGCTGTTCCGATCCAGAGGCGATGAAGGCTGTCTTCAAAGATGACATTGACACTGTTGTCACTGAGGCTTTCTGTTCGGGAGGGGGAGCGGACAAAACTTTTAAAGCTGTTGGATTCCTTTTGATAGAGGTTTAGTCCTCCGTCCCAGGTTCCGACCCAAAGCTGATGCTTTGAGTCTTCAAAGATGCTGCGGACGGCATTCCCGTTCAAATGTCCCGGTTCTCCCGGCTCATGTTTGAATTGGGTCCATTCCCCCTCTTTTAGACGGTACAGCCCTTTACCCTCGGTTCCAATCCAAAGGCTTCCCTCATAGTCCTCGAGAAGAACCCAGATTGTTTCTGTGTAGGAGTTCTGATCTTCACCCCAAGGAAGGGGGACAGGCCGGGCTTGATCAATCATTCCCCCGGGAGGGATTGTATACAGGCCTGCCCCGTCTGTTCCTATCCAGAAATTCCCCCGGCTGTCTTCCAGCAGTGAATAGACCTGATCGTTTTCCGAATCAATATCTGCTGCATTCACATCCTTCCAGCTAATCCTGCCGCTGTTCCGGTCAATGACGGATATACCGCCGCCGTCCGTGGCGACCCAGAGGCTGCCGTCTGATCGTTCCACCATCTGTCTAATCTGTGATTTCTTTTTCAGGTTATATCCGGGATCACCGTCATTCAGATAATTTGTGATTTGTGTGGATGCGGGATTGAAAATATTCACCCCTCCTCCGCGGGTTCCTACCAGGATCAGACCGTCGGGGTCTCTGTAAAGACTCCTGATTTTGTTATAAGACAGCCCGCCTGGTTCCTCTTGAAGATGGGTCCAGAATTCCGATTCATAGTTATAGAGAAAAATCCCTGAACGTTCTGTTCCGACCCAGAGCCGGTTTCCATCAGATGTAATGGATCGTATCGCGGTTTTTTCCGGGAGAGGAAAGGCCCGTATTTCCTTGTCTTTATACAGGAACAGACCGCTGTTCGTCCCGATCCATAACCCGTTTTTTTCATCGGGGATGATGGTTCTGATAAACAGGTTGTTCAGAAGGTTCCACCCTTTTATGCTGTCTTCCTTTTCAAAATCACCGCTTTTTGTATTGTAAACGGAGAGGCCCTTCTCTGTCCCGATCCAGAGCCTGTTCTGATGATCGTTGTAGAGGGTTCTGATCCTGTTGTTCATGAGGCGGGAGTTCTTTTCATTCAGTATGAAAAATCGTCCCTCTCCCCTGTAAAAAGCCAGACCTCCCCCGGCCGTTCCAATCCAAAGGCGGCCATCCTGGCCTTCCTCCAGGGCAAAGATCTGATTGCCCGGGATGCTAAAGGGGTCTTTCGGGTCATTTCTGAAATGGCTGAAGCCCAGGGTTTCTCTGTTAAAAAGGTTCAGCCCACCTCCATCGGTTCCGACCCAGATATTCTGTTTTCTATCTTCAAGGATCGCGAAGATGACCGACCCGCTGATGCTGTCGGGAGTACCGGTCCTGGGTCTGAAAGTCGTTATCTTTTGACCATCGTAACGGTTCAGCCCGCTGAATGTTCCAAACCAGAGGTACCCGCTGGAGTCCCGGGTTATGCAGTACACAGAATTGCTGGATAAACCATCTTCCATGGTGAGGCTGGAGAATCTGAATTCTTCTCCCCATAGGAAGGAGGGGAGGATCAGGAGAGTCTGCATCAGGATCAGGAAAAGTACTTTCATTACAATTATTTTAACTCAGTATCTGATTTTATGCTCTGAAATACGCGGTATAGATTGAGAATATATTCTTCCAGCTGCCGGGAATCATGCTTTCCCGATCGGCTGCATTCATGGGCTGGTCTCTCACAGATGTAGCACATCCTGGAAGGAAGAGATAAATCCCTCCGGGAGAGAAGCTCTCCTGTGGATCTGTATACATCCATATCCCACAGCCGGCCCAGGATGTGGTCGTTTTCCAGGGCACTACAGATTCCCTTGGCCCGATTTGGTTCCAGATCCAGAAGGAGAAACCCTTCGGGCCCGGTCATGAGCTCTTCATTGATGTGGGAACTCCTGATCTCTTCCTTCAGTACTTTTGAGAGAGAATTCAGGCCTTCTCGGAATATCTCCTTGATCATGGGATTGTTCTTTCGGCTGCCTGGAATGTTCACACTCAACTGTAGGAGAGTCAGGAGAGATGTCTGCAGGAGAGTGCGCCTTTGCTGTTCTCTCCGGTCCCGGCTTTCCAGGATGTCCTTCAGGGTCACCATCCTGCCGCTCAAAATTTCTCCCCCATCCTGTGGATGAACAGAGTCAGGGCTAGAAGATCAGCACAGCCTCCGGGAGAAATGTTTTCACTGACAAAGAGGGTGTTCATCTCATCCAGTCTCTGAAGGTATTCAGGCTGTCTGATCCCGCGGTCACTGAGGAAACGGGATGCAGAGCGTCTTAAAAGGGATAACCCTTCTTCTCCCCGGCGGTGCAGAACAGTACTGTCTTCACAGTGCAGATAAAGATGCAGGAGGACTTCCAGAGTCGCTTGTTCTGGGTGGAATCCCTGGGATATCAGCTTTTCCATCAGGGGCAGAGCGATCAGACGGACCGACGGGAAGGCGGCTTCCGCCTCTCCTCTGATGCCGGTTGAGTGTAGAGTCTGGTAAACCCGCTCTCCATGACTGGCCGTTTCTGGAAGTTTTCGGTTTCTCAATTCTTCTGTGATTCCCCGGCAGATTCTTCCGGCTTCCAGGAGAATCTCTGAACCCGGCCCGGGCAGGTCGGGCTTGAGATGGTGCACTCTTTTTGAGGCTGCCAGGCAGACTCCCAGAGAAAAAATCTGACCCCTGTGAGTGTTTATTCCCTCAGTCGCCTTCCCCATGGCCCGCTCTGCCAGTATCCCGATCGGGCGCAGAAGGGGCAGGACCCGGGAGGATGAACCGTCTACAGGTGTGGCATGGACCATCTCTGCAAAAAAGGGTCTGATGGCCCGGGCGCTTTTATGAAAAAGATGCCGGTCCATATCCTTGTGTGCCCCCGTATTCAGACGATCAACCAGACCCGGTTTGGGGCTTAGATCTACTTCGGTGATCATGGCTTCCCATGCCAGAGTGGCCATCATTGCCGGATCAGGCATCAATCCAGAGCCTTGACCTGCCGTACCGTATCGATGATGGTTCCATCCCGGTATTCAACCAGGCCGACTATCTTATCTGTAAATTCTATTGGGTCGGGCTTTCCAACCAGTCGTTCCGCCTTATCCAGAAGTTCTTTCATGGTGTAGAAGGGGAGGCGGTAATCCTTGAAATGCTCAATGAGGTCTTTCCGGCGGGGATTGATCGCAATCCCTCTGTCAGAAACAAAGGCATCCACAGATTCACCGGGTGTCACCACGGTGATAACCTTCTCTGTGAGTGTTGATGTTCTGCCTCTGATCAGGGGAGCCACGATGATTGAAAACCCTGATCCGACAGCCGTATCCGAATGGCCTCCCGAGGCACCCATTATGACCCCATCCGAGCCAGTCAGGACATTCACATTGAAGTCCAGGTCTATCTCCAGAGCACTGAGGATGACCACGTTGAGCTTGTTGACGGCACAGCCCTTGTTCAAAGGGTTGGCATAATAGGAGGCGTCAATCTCCGTATGGAGCCGGTTCTGACCGATGGAGCGGATGGCTTCCTGGTCAAAACTCTGGACATCCAGTAGCCTTTTAATGAATCCGTCCTCATGCATCTTGACCATCTGAGCGGTGATCCCGCCCAGGGCCCAGCTGCATTTAATTTTTTTATTCTCCATATGTTCGGTCAGATACCGGGTGGTGGCCAGAGCGGCACCTCCAGATCCTGTCTGCATCGAGAATCCATCTTCAAAATAGGGGGATGCCGCAATGAGGTCCGCCGCGTTCTGGGCAATGAGAAGGTCCCGGGGATCTTTGGTGATTCTGGTGGCACCGGTACTGATTTTTTCCGGGTTCCCTACCGAGTCTACTTTCACAATGAAGTCAACCATATCCTGGTCAATGCTGAAGGGGGTGTTGGGATATTCGGCGATGTAATCTGTCAGGAATACGACCGTTTCCGCATGTTTGGCATCTACTATGGCATAGCCCAGAGAACCACAGGCGGATGGCCCGGAGTAGCCATTGGCATTTCCGTAGACATCACAGGAAGGAACTCCAAGAAAGGCGATATCAATCTTTATCTGCCCGACTTCTATGGCCCGGGCTCTTCCTCCATGACTGTGGAACAGAACGGGAGTTTCCATTTTTCCTGCAGAGATAAACTCCGCCAGCTTGCCTCTCACCCCGCTGGTGATCAGGCGGGTGACCGTCCCTTTTTCAATGTGTCTGATCAGCTCATCATGAGCAGGAGTCAGGGAACTGGAGGCCACCGTCAGGTTTTTAATACCCAGGTTTGTGATGACATCCATCACCATGTTCAGAACAAAATCTCCCGAACGGAAGTGGTGATGAAAGCTTACAGTCATTCCGTCTTTCAGTTCCGATTTCATAACGGCCTGCTCAATGGTTTCTACCATCTTGTTCAGACGGGGCAGCTGGCGGTTTCCCTTGTCTTGGCGGATGAGGGGAGTGTGTTTGAAGGCCCCATCAAAGGGTTTCAGAGTTTCCCCATTCATTTCCAGGGGAATCTCCCGGCCCAGTGTGTTTTTAATCATTGTCATCGCAGTATGCCTCCAGTTCGTTGATGCGTATTCCTGTGGCCAGGGCCATTTCCAGGACTCCCCGGGCCCGGTCCACAATGGGCTTGTCTACCATCTTACCATTCAGAGAGATGACTCCTGAACTGCGGCATTCTGCTTCCTTGATGGCCTGAATGACCCGGATCGCATGATCAATTTCCTTGTCTGTGGGACAGAATATTTTATGTACCGGCTGGATCTGCCTGGGAGAGATGACCGACTTTCCGTCAAATCCCAGCTGTTTGATATGCCTAACCTCTTCTAAAAATCCTTCTTCGTTATTCACATCTGAGTAGACCGTATCCAGGGCGTATATACCGGCGGCTCTGGCGGCCATCAGGATTTGTGACCTGGCAAAAAGGAGTTCGATACCACCGGGGGAGCGCTTGGTTTTTATACTGGTGACAAAGTCTTCCGCACCCAGAGCAATGCCGATGAGGCGTTTGGAGGAGATGGCAATCTGGTAGGCATTCAATACCCCCAGGGGACCCTCGATGGCTGCCATCATCTTGATGCTGCCCACCTTGTATCCGCAGGCTTTTTCTTCTATTTCCAGAAGCTTTTCTACGGCGATGACATCTTCCGGGGTTTCTGTCTTGGGCAGACGGATCACATCCGGCCTGGCTCTGACCATCGCCTTAATGTCGTCCCTGCCGTAGGGAGTGTCCAGGCCATTGATACGGACCACTGTTTCGATTCCTTCATAATTCAGGGTGCTTAGAGCATTGAATACGAGAAAACGGGCCGAGTCTTTTTCCGTCACAGCGACCGAGTCCTCAAGGTCGAACATGACAGAATCGGAGCGGTAAATATGAGCGTCCTTCATCATCCCCGCATTGTTACCGGGGACGTAGAGCATGGTGCGTCTGAGTTTCATGAGAGTTTCTCCCAGGGATAAGTTTCACTTCCTGAAGCTCTGTAAACGGCGGCTTCCAGCCGGGCTCGGATGGTGCAGTCCAGGGCTCCCTTGTCTTCCAGGCGGACTTTTACATCCTCGATGGACAGCAGGTCCAGAGTCTCATTCACAACCTTGAGGATCTGTTTCCCGTACTGTCTTTTGACGATGCTGCTCAGGATTATCTCTCTTCCCTTTTCCGGATTGCTGTCTACTGTAATCAGGACATCACTGGACTCCAGTGTTCCGGCTAAGCCTGTTTTCATGATCTTCATGCTCTTTCTCCCTTATCATCTTCCCGTAACGGGCTCCATCGGCTGATATCAAAAACGAATATGTGCTGGGGGGAACCCAGTTTTTTAATTGGTCTATATTTCCCACGGCAAGAGCTTTTCTTACCTTGGTAGCGCTCACCGCGGCTCCCTCCACTTCTTTGCGGGGAATCTCAACGACTTTGATGCCCCGGGGGGGCAGAATTTCTTTCATAAGAGAATTATAGAGGGATGTAACAGGACAGAAGGGCTCTTCACCCACCAGCCGAGTGGTGATTCCCAATGAGGGGGCAATTTTCTTTGAAAACAGATCCAGATCCAGCAGGGCGTGGTTTCTATCCAGAATCTTCTGATCCTTCAAAAAATAGCTGGGAAAAGTAGCTCTGGATATGATGTAGTCCCGGCCTTCATGGATATAGAGGTTCTTCAAGTCTTTTGTCCCCCTGCGTACAAGGTTCATTCTGTCATTGAAGGAAAAAACCGAAAGATCCTCTTTGAGGATAAAAAGATGAACAACTTCGTGATCCCTGCAGGCTTTCTCAATCAGGTACCGGTGACCCAGAGTAAAAGGATTGCAGTTCATGACCAGTGCTGCGGCTTCTTTCCGGTTTTCCGGCAGCACCAGCGAGTCGATATACCTTTGGCATCCATCACTAGTGTTTTCCATGAGGATGGCATTTTCAGAGCTGGCTATCAGAAAAAACCCGAGATCTTTAAAGACGGCTTCATTTTCAGGTTTAGTATAGAGAAATAATGAGGCAAACCCCTCGTGATAGGCTCTTAATCTGAGGTATGTCATGATCCGGTTAGTGATGGTCTGTCCCTGGTAGGACTCATTGACGGCAATGCATTTCAGTACATTCCCTGCGGCGCATCCGCTGGCTATGATCTTATCCCCATCGCTTATACACAGGGCATAATCCAGATCCGCATCCAGAGAGAGGTCTTCCCTTTCCAGAAAATCCTTGAGTTGTATCCTATCACACTGATGTTTCAGGTTCAGTGTTTTCAATTCATATAATTCTGTAGACATAGGGTATTTTCTCCTGTGTCCTTTCTGCTGTCAGTAGGAATAGATACTTTCTTTCTGTAGGACTGGTCCTACAGATGAGGGCCGCTACTCTAATCATAAACTCAGAAGGGAGTCCGTGCCAGTGGGTTCCCGGTTAAAATCTCTGTCCCAGACCAGTCTATTCCATTATAGTGAGGAAAGGGAGGGATTATGGTTTTTGATCTTGTCATCATCGGGGGAGGCGCCGCCGGACTGTTTGCCGGAACACAGGCCTCTGAAGCGGGGCTGAACTTCTGCATCCTCGAAAGTATGAAAGAGTGCGGATTGAAACTTCTGGCCAGTGGTTCGGGTCAATGCAATCTGACTCAAGGCTGTAAGATTGCTGAATTTCCCGCAAAATACGGACAGGCCTTCAGGTTTGTAAAACCTGCCCTTTTTGGTTTTGACAACAAAGCTCTGATTTCCTATTTTGAGAAGCAGGGACTTCCCTGTGCAGACCGGGGAGACGGGAAATTTTTTCCCGCCAGCCGTAAGAGCCGGGATGTCCGGGATCTTCTCCTTGCTCTTTGCCGGAAGGGTGGGCAGATACGATGGAAACAAAGGGTTCTGTCTCTTGTAAAAGAGGATAATATTTTTCTGATCAGGTCTGATACGGAGCTCTTCCGGGCCAAAAATGTTCTTTTGGCCAGCGGAGGTCAATCCTACACGGGAACCGGTTCAACCGGAGAGGCTTATAATCTGCCCCGCAGCCTGGGTCATACACTCGTTCCTCCCCGACCGGCACTGACTCCCGTCTTCATAAACCCCTTTCCCCTGATGATCTGTTCCGGTACGGCTCTGTCTGTCTCCATCGATCTCTTTCGTAAGGGGCAGAAATCGGCATCCTTTAATGGAGATCTTCTCATCACTCACAAGGGATTTTCAGGACCGGTTATCCTGAATAATAGCCGCATCATGGAGGAAGGGGATGAACTGCGCCTTTGCTGGCTTCCTGATATGAACCGGGATGCACTGGATCAGGAAATCCTTGAAAGGATACAGTATTCAGGAAAAAAGACGGCTCGTAGTGGCCTGGCCCGGAAAGAACTGACCGACGCTCTAACAAAGGCGCTTCTGGATAGGGCGGGAATTGATCCTGAAAAAAAAATCTCCCAGTTGATCCGTAAAGACAGGATCTCCTGGTTGAATACCCT
>NZ_JAQIBL010000018.1 GCF_027859075.1 Oceanispirochaeta sp.
GGAATTGAAAAAAATCATAACCAGGATGAATATAAAGGGAAACGGTAAGGATCGTCCTGTGGGCCGATTCTGACTCGTCTGGGAACGGCTGAGTGCCTCGGCGCTGATATCCTTATCACCCTTGACGACATCTGTAACAACCGCCGTACCGGCAATGATTCCCCCAGCAAAATCCCCTTTGGAGAAATATGGAATCATCACTTCCCGGACAATGTAGCCTGTCTTTGCATCTGTCAATTCAGATTCAAGGCCGTACCCCACTTCCAGGCGGACCTTTCTGTCTTCCAATGCCAGCAGAAGGAGGATGCCCTTGTCCTCCCCTTTCTGTCCCAGCTTCCACTTCTCCACGGTCCTGATTGAGAATCCTTCCAGATCTTCCCCATCAAGACTGGGAATCGTTAGAACGGCCATCTGTATAGAGGTCTGATTTTCCAGTGCTGCGAGGGTACTCTCCAGGTTCTGTTTCTGTGAGGATGAAAAAATCCCCGCATTATCATTGACCCGGCCCTTCAGAGACGGCACATCCAGGGCCATGACCGTAAAAGGAAGAAAAAAGATAAACAGAATGAGAGCTGTAATTTTATGTTTCATTTTATTCCTCCAGAATGACGATGCGGTCACTCAATTCATTTATATCATCTTCGGTTCCGGGAAAATGTTCATTCAGCAATGTACCGCAGCGGGTAAGGGCTTTCTGAAGTCCCGCTGAAAGTTTTTTATCGTCAATGCTGGCGCTCAGGTCTGTAACGATCTGCTGCCATTCCTCAGCTGGAATTTTAGAGCTGATCCCTTTGTCGGCTATCAACTCTACCCGACGTTCCATAAAAGAGACAAAAAGGAGGATGCCCGTGCCCTCAGCCGTAGCATAGACTCCGGATTCACTGAAATGCCTCAACGCTCTGGCTCTCACCCTGGTCTTCATGATTTTTTTTGGAATAATGATTCGATCTACCGCTGGAATATTGCTGAAGAAGTAGAACAAACTACCGGCGAAGAAGCTGAGAAGCCCCATACTCATGGGTACATACCATTCCGGGCTGTTCCAGACCAGAGAGGAAGCGAGAGTACTGAACTGTTTGAAAAACAGGAGTTCCATCAGATAAATCAGAACTCCAAAAAATATAGAAGCCCTCAATTCAAAGAAGGCATAGTCTGAGCTTTCGGGGATCAGTGCCGTCGATATTTCTCCCGAGGTGGAAGATTCGGCCTTTTTGACGGCTTCGGCTATATCAGCCTGTTCTTCCAGGGTGAGAATACTTTTCCTCATAGATGACTCCTTTTTATTCAAATGAAACGGTGGGAGCTTGATCCGCACCCAGAGCTGACTGATAGTATTTTTTTTCATCGAAGCCCATTAAATTGGCAATCATGATCCGAGGAAATTGACGAATATACATATTGAAGCTTTGAACTGACTCATTAAAACGTTTTCGTTCCACGGCAATCCGGTTTTCCGTTCCCTCAAGCTGATCCTGGAGAGCGAGAAAGTTCTGATCCGCCTTGAGTTCGGGATAATTTTCAGAGACGACCATTAACCTCTGAAGAGCACTGCCCAATTCACTCTGAGCCTGCTGGAACCTCTGAAAACTTTCAGGGTTATTCAGGACTTCATCGGAAACTTGAAGGGTTCCTCCCGCCTTGGAGCGAGCCTCGGTGATAAGAGCAAATGTCTCCTGTTCATGAGAGGCATAACCTTTCACTGTATTCACAAGATTAGGGATGAGATCCATCCGTCTCTGGTACACATTCTCAACCTGACTCCAGGATGCGGTGACTGATTCATCCAGGGTCACCATTTTATTATATGTTCCCTTAAATGAAGAAAAGCCCATCAGAATCAGAACCGCGATAACGGCCAGAATGATCCATCCGACTTTTATTTTTTTATTCATAATTTTCCTCCTTATCAAATATAAGCAGAAGGAGCGATAGGGTCTATTAAAAAGCGGCATCCTTCCTGGATCTTTTAAGGAATCATAACAAATTGTACTCTCCCTAAAAATGAATTACAATTATTATGTATTTCTGTAAAATCCAATCCAACCAATAATTTAAAAGGAACGGCAATGGCGCAAAAACAATTAGGTACCAGATATTTTCTCCAGCTGACTCTGGGAGTCTCTCTTATCGTCTTCGGAATCATGGCATTAAATGGTTATCAATCAACAGGTCAGGAACTCATGCGGGGATTGAACAAGATGTTCGGGAAATCCAACAATCTGTATCCCAGCATTTTCGGAGTTGTGCAGCTGGCAGCAGGGATCATACTGATTCTGAAACTGTTTGTTGCCTTGAGTCCCGGTCTCTTTAAGGTGATTCATCTGATAATCTGTATACTCTGGCTGATCAATATCGTGTTTAGTTTCTTTGTCTCCAACTTCCTTGAACCGGATTTTATCCGCTGGCTTGGTGCAATGGCCCCTCAACTGGTCATCCTCCTGTCTCTCTGGTTAGTAGGCGAAGAGAACTAAGACATATTGACTGCTTTGACATATAATGAATTCAAATAGAGTCTCATTTTTTTTTGAATTGTAATATTTACGGATTCTGATAGACTTTAGTAAGGCTCATGAAAATGAGGATCAGGATCAACGGAGCAGAATATGGGAAGAGTAAGCTTCACAGAAGCGGTCAATTACCCGCCATGGATCGGCAGTCATTACGGAACAAAGGACGATATCAGACTTCTTGTCATCGGGCGGAGTTATTACGATGCCCGTTACAGGGATAAAACTATAGAACAGTACATCACAGATCTGATCAAAAACAAGGGGAATGACCCCTTCTTCACAGCTCTTGAAGCGGTTCTTGCAGAAGGAAAACACTGGAAATCCGGTTTAGGGGGTTTAAAACTGGACAGGAAGAAATTCTGGAACAGCCTCAGTTACCATCAGTTCCTTCAGGGAATCCTCAGCGACGGCTACTCGCCACCTGATAAAACCATGTGGAAGCAGGGTCAGGAGATATACAAGGAAGTCCTGTCTGCCCTCAGACCAGACATCGTCATCATGGCGGGAACCGATGTTTTTAATAACATGCCGACTCTGGGAGGCAGAAACGGCAGGACCTACTCCTGGCAGGACGTCCATATGAAAACCTGGATTATTCCTCTGGATGGCGCTGAATGCCAGATTGCCGGGATGACGAGCCCCAGGGACTCAACCTATAAGACTGAGATATGGAAGGAACTGTACCTGGAGTTTATTTCAGACTATAAAAACAAACATAAACTGACAAGTTTTTCATCACACTGATCCTCTCTGATCAAGAGTTATTTTCACTGTATTAAATGAATTGACATTATATTCTATTTTATATATATTCAATTCATCTAATACAACAAAAGGAAGATCTCCATTGGACAGAGAGAATGAAGCCCTTAAACACTTTACCCATGAAAATAAAAAAGTCCGGGTCAATTGCGCCCAGGCCATACTAAAAACATACCATCCCATAGGTCTTGATCTGGACAGTGAACTTGTCCTGGATTTTAAGAAGTATGGTCATGGAAAAGCCCCTGAAAAGTATTGCGGCGCCTATTATGCGGCGTCCTATTTGCTGGAAAATCATAAACCAGAACTAAAGGATGACTTTGAATCCTGGTTCAGGAAGGAAGCGGGAGATATAGTCTGCAAAAAAATACGGAAGGGTAAAAAATTGAGCTGCAACGGTTGTGTTCTCCAGGCAGGACGCTTCCTGAATTATGTTTTTCCGGTGCACACAGCATCCTGATTCCCTGAAAGATAACGAGGAGAAAATTATGTTTTCATTTCTGGATAAAATTGAATACCCCTTATTGATCATAGCCGCAGTTCTGATGCTGCTGGCACCCTTTACACCCATGCCTCATGTGGTGGAAAAGCTTATCATGCTCAAAGAAGGAACCCTGAAAAAAGCCATCGATATATTTGACCTTTTTTACCATTTTGTACCCCTGGCACTTCTGATTATAAAACTGATCAGAGATTATAATATATCCAAAGCCTGATTCAGGCTGGCTCCTCTGTAATCCCGGGGAGACCATCCTATAGTCCTTCTAAACTGGGCTGAAAACTCATATTGACTCTTATAACCTAGAGTCATTGCCGTTTCCTTGACGCTCAAACGCCTGGAACGAAGAAGTCTGCAGGCCTCATCCATGCGTCGTTGAATAATATATTGCCCGGGAGAGACACCCATCTTCTTTGCAAAAGTTTTGCGAAAGGACTCATATCCCCATCCATTGCTGCGGCAGTATTCCCTTAAATCCACACGCTGATCCAGCATGTAGATAAAATCCTGACAACTTTTCTCTATCCGGTTCCAAAGTGAATCGTCTCCTTCTCTGGCCCGTTCAAGCAAGGTGGCACAAAATTGAAGAATTTCCATGCTTGTGTGGGGAAGATCCCTCTCTGGTGCTGCCTTAAGAGAGACCATCATCCTGAAAAAATCCTCTTCTATGGCACTGCCGGGGGGAATCCAGGAAACCGGTTCACCTGGAATGACAACGCGGATGGAAACAAGGGCCTGATAGATGTCATCCCCCAGATCCAGGAAGCACTCCAGCCAGTCGCTTTCAGGATCAAGGATGGTGGAGTGAGAGATTCCCGGAATCCTCTGAAAAAGGCTTCCCGCCTCAAGAGGTATTTTCTGTCCCGCCTCCTGCCCTTCTTCAATAATGTAATCACCCCGCCCCCGGATAACATAGACCAGGGCATAGGTGGAAAACCGGGAATTCAGCTGGTCTGCGGTGACTCCCTTCTTGTGCATAAAACCACATCCGATACGCTGTCTCCGCATTGGTTCTCCCAGAGAGCGGAAGATAAGCTGTTCCTGAATGTTTTCAATTCCTGGAAATACCATATTACACATTATATATACCAAAACTACCATTTTGTCCTGTTCTGAGCTATGATAAACCAGTAATAGAATAGAAATATTTTGTTTATCCCGAGTCATTCAAACACCATCAGGATCTATATAAGGAGTCATTTATGTCTTTTTCACCCCTGGCAATACACAAACCCTGGATTCAGCCCGAGCTGACATCTATAGG
Organism: Oceanispirochaeta sp.; assembly: GCF_027859075.1. NCBI lineage: Bacteria > Pseudomonadati > Spirochaetota > Spirochaetia > Spirochaetales > Spirochaetaceae > Oceanispirochaeta > Oceanispirochaeta sp. The sequence goes on from NZ_JAQIBL010000018.1 coordinate 5,036, forward strand.
TACCATATCTCCCAGAGCGACCCTGTTTCCCTTTCCTGATGCCCTGAGCGCCCTGTCAGGAAAACCTGAAGAATCCCCCTGGTTTAAGAAGCTGAATGGTGAATGGGATTTCCTGCTGAAATCACGCCCTGAAGACCTGGTCCCCCAGGATATTATGGTCCTACCCGAAGGAAGCAGGAAGATCAGGGTTCCCGCCAACTGGACAATGGAAGATACAGGAGATTCTCCCTGGTACACCAATGTGCAGATGCCCTTCACCATAAAACCGCCTCATGTACCCGAAAAAAACCCCACGGGAATCTACCACCGGAGTTTTGAACTGCCCGATGGATGGGCGATGAGGCGGACAATCATCCATTTTGATGGTGTTGAAAGTGCGTTCTTCCTCTATATCAATGGCAGAGAAGTAGGTTTCAGCAAAGATTCCAGAACACCTGCAGCATTCGACATCAGCGCCTATGTAAAAGAAGGCATTAACAGCCTCTGTGCTGTGGTCATCCGCTGGTCTGATGGGAGCTTTATGGAGGATCAGGATCATTGGTGGATGGCCGGTATCTACAGAGATGTCTATCTTTATTCAACAGATACTTTTCGAATTGCCGATCTATTTGTCAAAGCCGAACCAATGGAATCAGGACGGGGTAAAATGGAGATTACTGTTCAGACAGAGTCCCTCCTGGAAACTGACAGACCTTACAAATTGTCGGCCGCCCTCTATACAGGTGATGGAAATAAAATACTCGACTGCCCCGATCTGGGAACTACCAGATTCAGGGATGTCAGACTCACAGATCCGGATAAAGAGGGAGGCCGTGAAATCAGGAGAACCCTGGAACTGGAGGGTATAGAGCTCTGGTCTTCCGAACACCCCCATCTGTATACACTGACGGTGACACTCCAAAATCCTGAAGGAACTGCGATAGAATCGGTCAGTTGCCGCACCGGTTTCCGTAAAGTGGAAATAAAAAACAGAGAGCTTCTGATCAACGGCAAAGCCGTCATGATCAAGGGTGTAAACCGTCACGAACATGAACCCGATACGGGCAAGACAGTCAGCAGGGAGGGAATGATCAAGGATATTGAACTGCTGAAACAGTTCAACTTCAATGCCGTCAGAACCTCCCATTACCCCAACACTCCCGAATGGTACGACCTTTGTGATGAATACGGAATCTACCTGGTGGACGAAGCTAATATTGAAACTCATGACTATTATGACCAGATCTGTCGTGACCCGCGCTTTTCTGCCGCCTTTCTGAACAGAGTCCAGAGGATGGTGCACAGAGACAAGAATCATCCCTCCATCATCATGTGGTCCCTGGGAAATGAATCGGGTTATGGTCCCAATCATGACGCCTGTGCCGGCTGGATACGCCGTTTTGACACCACACGGGTACTCCACTATGAGGGCGCGGTCCATCCCGAATGGGGCCAGGGTCATGCGGTGCATCAAGCCGGTTGGGGAGCGTTTGCCACAGATATATTCTGTCCCATGTATGAGACGGTGGAAGAGATGGTTCATTTTGCCACAGAAGTGGAGGATCACCGTCCCTACATCGCCTGCGAATACTCCCATGCCATGGGCAACAGCAACGGCAGCCTCAAGGACTACTGGGAGGCCTTTGAAAATACCCGGGGACTCCAGGGTGGATTTATCTGGGACTGGGTGGACCAGGGACTGACTAAAAGAACCGAGGATGGCCGGGAGTACTGGGCCTACGGCGGTGATTATAACGAAGGGGTACATGATTCTGATTTTTGCATCAACGGCCTGATCTGGCCTGATCGAACACCCCATCCGGCCCTCTGGGAGTGCAAATACCTGAAACAGCCCATCAAGATTTCACTGGAAGAGGACAAGGGGCATCCGACATCCTTAAGAATTCGAAACAAGCAGGATTTTACCACTCTGGAATGGCTCTCAGGGGAGTGGGAACTCCTTGTGAATGGCCGGTCCATCCTGTCAGGTTCACTGCCTCTCCCCCCACTGGAAGCAGGAGAAGAATCACTGATCCCCCTCCCCTGTGCTCTGCCTTCACCGGAAAAAGGGAGTGAATACTTCCTGAACATCCGGATCTCCGTCAGGAAAGAGCAAAGCTGGTGTCCGGCAGGACATATATTAGCCATGGAACAACTCCCATTGGCAGGAAGCTTTATCCCCAGACTCCCCGATAAAGGTGATCCGGAAGCACTGATCGGGGATGGTATCCTTGAAACGACAGGAATAAAAGCCGAGATAAAGGACAGAAGGCTCCTCCTCAAAGATGCAACCGGGATGCCCCTTCTTCAAGACGGGATTGAATTGAATCTCTGGAGGGCAGCGACTGACAATGACGGGATCAGGGAATGGTCGGGACAGGAAGACAAACCCCTGGGGCAATGGCTTAAATCCGGTCTGGACAGGCTGAAACTGGAGCATATAAAAACCAGGGAAGGAGATTTTCAGGGTCAAATGACATTGGAGATTCACAAAACCTACCAGGCTGCGGATCATTTGCCCCCCCTTGAGATGATTCAGTGGCTGATTCCACAGAAAGAGGGCGGAATATACATGAAAACAGAAATACGTATTCCACCAGAATTCCCCAGCCTGCCCCGGGTCGGCCTGATTATGTCCTTCCGGGCTGGATTTGAGCAGCTGAGCTGGTATGGCAGAGGCCCCCTGGAAAACTATTCAGACAGGGATGCCTCATCCTTTTTCGGCCGATATGATCAGAGTGTAACAGATCAGTTTGTTCCCTATATCCTTCCTCAAGAGTGCGGTAACCATAGTGCTACCAGGTGGATGAGCCTGAGTGATGGCAAACAGACACTGAGAGTGGAAGCCGACAGAGCCTTTGAATTTTCTGCACTTCATCACAGCCCCGGGGATCTCTATGCAGCCCGGCATGTGACGGATCTGCCCCGAAGAGAGGAAACCTGGCTGACTCTGGATCTGGCTCAAAGAGGACTGGGTACAGGTAGTTGCGGACCTCAGACACGGAAGGAATATGAGCTATCCCCCGGGGTCTATCAATTTGGATTTTATATCAGTATTTCTAAAATGTAATTCGTGTCCCCTCACTGACGGGCAGACCCGGTGAAACAGAGAAGGAAAGCCGGCCAGAGCCAGGCCGGGAGCCTGAGGTACAGATGGATCAGTGAGTTCCGGAGGTTTTCAATATGAGAGGATGGGGATCTTAATAAGGCTTCGCATATTCATTTAACCGTGTTATTCTACCATGATTGTCCTATAATATTGATATGAGTATGAAAAAGAAAAGACTGGAGAACCTGAAGTATTTCAAGGAAAAACATCCGGATGTATTTAAATCCTATGAAAAATTTGGAGAAACCCTTCATGAATCAGGAGGGCCTTTGGATGAGAAAACCAGATGGCTGGTCAAGATTGCCGTCTCCGCCTCCTCCCAGTATGAATATGCCCTTCAGACACATATTGAGAAAGCTCTGAAAGCGGGTTGTACTCCTGAAGAAATTGAACACACCATACTTCTCATAGCCCCCAGTGCCGGTTTTCCCAGGATGTTGTCGGCGTTGATGATCTTCAGAAAAACTGTGATATAAGACCGATTCAGAAGGAGAGGCGGCTTTCTGATCCAATCCTTAAATCCTCCGACTTAAATTGATTAATTGATCAATTAATAACTTTACAACTGAGAAAATCGGGACTATTCTGATTTTATGAATGTACTAATTGCTGATAAATTATCAGATTCTACCAAAAATGATCTGGAAGCCCTCGGGGCCAGTATTCGATTTGAGCCGGGCCTTACGGCAGAGGATCTACCGGCGGCCGTCGGGGATGCGGAAATACTGATTGTCCGGTCTACCAAGGTGACCAGAGAGACCATTGAGAAGGGAGAAAGCCTCTCCCTGATCATCCGCGCCGGAGCAGGGGTCAATACGATCGATCTGGAAGAAGCCTCTTCCAGAGGAATTCATGTGGCCAACTGTCCGGGAAAGAATTCGGATGCCGTAGCCGAACTGGCCATGGGTCTGATCATTGCCGCCGATAGAAGGATTGCAGACGCCACCATGGACCTCAGACAGGGTGTTTGGAATAAAAAGCTTTATGGGAATGCCTCAGGTTTAAAAGACAGAACTCTCTCGATCATAGGAATGGGATCCATCGGAAGGGGTACAGCCGACAGAGGCAAAGCCTTTGGGATGAAAGTGGCCGCCTGGTCCCGCAGCATGACCCCGGAAAAGGCGAAGGAATGGGGAGTGGATTACTGTTCTTCACCCGAAGAGGCGGCATCCAGGGCGGATGTTCTGTCTATTCACCTGGCCGCCGGTAAAGACACAACACATTCGATTGGCAAAAAGGTGTTTGACTCCCTGAAAGAGGGTGCCATATTTGTCAACACCTCCCGGGGAGAGGTTGTAGACACGCCAGCCCTGAAAGAGGCGATTCAATCCAAGGGGATCAAGGCCGCCCTGGACGTCTATGAAAATGAACCGGGAGCTACCGATAAAGGATTTAATGACTCAGAGCTGGCAGCCCTGATTACCGGGACCCATCATATCGGAGCCTCTACCGATCAGGCCTCGGAGGCCATCGCATCAGAGGTGGTCAGGATTGTTCAGGCCTACCGGGACAGTGGAAAGCCTCTGCATCAGGTAAACAGCCAGGACAAGAGCCTGGCCCATTACAATCTTGTCGTACGGCATTATAATAGGGTTGGTGTTCTGGCAGCCGTGCTGGGTGTTCTCAGAATCGCCAGTATCAATATTGAAGAGATGGAAAACTCCATTTTTTCGGGGAGCCGTGCTGCAGTGTGCACATTGAAACTGGATGACAAACCATCGAAAGAAGTCATGGAAAAGATCAGAGCTATCGAAAACCTCATACAGGCAGTTCTGAAATAAAATCAAAAGAATCAAAAAAACACATTCAGGCGGAAAACCAGGGCGACAGTCGGGTTTTCCGCCTTTTTTGTGACATTTTCACGGACCTTATGGGTTTAAAGAGTAGTATCCCAATCAAGAGGTGATTATGAAAAAGTTCAGTTTAGTGTTCATGATATTGATGATGGGTCTTTGCACCCTGTCGGCATATGGCCAGAATGATTCAGAATCTCCAGCCCCACTGGGGTCTTTTGATTCCATCGCCATCCACATCCCAGCCCAGACAGAAATCATCAGGGGTCCTGATACAAGCGTTGATATAGATATGCCCGAGAAAGTGGCCCGCCATATAGAGGTATACAATGACAGGGGGACACTGACCATTAGATCCACAGGAGGCTCGTGGATCAAGAATTCCGATACGGTCAAAATACGAATAGCCATGCCCTACTGGGAATCCCTGAAACTGAGTTCCTCGGGGATAATCCGATCGGAGGATTCCTGGAATAGTTCTACCGCCCTTATCAGGACAAGCGGTTCGGGAGATATCATCCTGAATAACCTGAAAGCAGGATCTGCAGAATTTTCCACCAGCGGTTCAGGGGATATAAGCCTGAACTCTCTGGATTCGAAGGGGCCGGTTCTCATCCATTCTACGGGGTCCGGAACCATCTTTATTCCTGAATCCTCGGCCTCGACCCTGGAGGTCAAACTGACGGGTTCAGGTGATTTTGAAGGCTCAACCCGATCCGGAGCTCTCCTGGCCAGACTCTCAGGAAGCGGAAGGATGAGGATATCCGGGTTTGTAGAAAATGCAGATCTCCAGACGACTGGCTCCGGTGAGATTGACGGCAGCGGACTGATGGCCGAGGATGCTTTTATGAAAATTACAGGCAGTGGACATGTCAACCTGAAAGACGGAACCCA
>NZ_JAQIBL010000019.1 GCF_027859075.1 Oceanispirochaeta sp.
GTTTCAAGGAACCCACACCCATTCAGGAAAAAGTTATTCCCCTCTTGCTGGAAACAAAGAGGGATGTCACCGGTCTGGCTCAGACCGGAACGGGAAAAACGGCGGCTTTCGGGCTTCCCCTGATTGAGCTTGTAGATACGGATAAGAGGGAAATTCAGGGACTCATTTTGTGTCCTACCAGGGAGCTTTGTCTCCAGATTAATAGAGAAATGGAATTGTTCTCTAAATTTACAAAAGACCTGAGAATTGTACCTGTTTACGGTGGAAAGGAAATGGCTTCACAGATCCGATCCATTAGAATGAATCCGCAACTTCTTGTGGCCACACCTGGCCGACTGGTAGATCTGATTAAAAGAGGAGTTGTGGATATCAGCAAGCTCCGTTACCTCGTCATGGATGAAGCGGATATCATGCTGAATATGGGATTCCGGGATGAATTGGATTTCATCCTTGCCTCATCTCCCAAAGAAAGACAGACTCTTCTTTTTTCTGCCACCATGCCTCCTGAGGTTGCCCGTATTGCCAAGGAATACATGACTGATCCTATTGAGATTGCTGTTGGTAAGAAGAATGCCGGTGTAGATACCATTGAGCATTATTACTACCTTGTACAGGCTCGGGACAGATACAATGCCTTAAAACGGCTCGTTGACTTTAATCCCGGCATCTATGGGCTGGTTTTTTGCAGGACCCGTGCTGATACCCAGATAATAGCCGATAAGATGCTCAAAGATGGGTACAATGTGGATTCTCTTCATGGGGATATGACTCAGCAGCAGCGTGAATTTGTAATGAAAAAGTTCAGGGATCAGAGTCTGCAGATTCTTGTGGCTACAGACATTGCCGCCCGTGGGCTGGATGTGAACAACCTCACTCATGTTATTCATTATGAACTTCCCGATGATATTGAATCCTACAATCACAGAAGCGGAAGAACCGGCCGTGCCGGACATCGGGGAACTTCCTGTGCCATCGTGAATATGAGGGAAAAGTATAAGATTAAAAGGATTGAGAAAATCCTGGGTCGAAATATCCTGGAAGCACCAGTTCCTCTGGGTGCTGATATCTGTGAACAACAGCTGATGCATCTCATCGACAGGGTTCAAGATGTGGATGTGGATGAAGAAGAGATTGCTCCCTATATCGGAGTTATCGAAGACAAGCTGAGAGATCTGGACAGGAATACACTGCTTAAGCATTTTATATCCATGGAATTCAACCGTTTCCTTACCTATTACGGTAATCAGCAGGATCTGCAGCCAGTGAAAGCAGAGACCTACAGAGATGGTGGTGGTGCCAGAGGTGCCAGAGCTGCCAGGGGTGGCCGTGATGGTGGACGGAGTGAAAGAGACCACAGCAATGTCCACTATGTGCATATGAATTTGAATTTAGGCCATAGAGACAGAATCAGTCCTCAGCATATTATTTCCATGATCAATAGAAGTACAAAGGGTTCCAAGGTTCCCATTGGACGAATTGATATCGGCCCCACAAAATCTTCCGTTCAGATTGACGCAACCTATGCGAGTCAGGTGGAAGAAGCCTTAAGCAAACTACCCTTTGAGGGAAAAAAGATTCGCCTGGATATTCAGAAAGATGCCCCCGTAGATAGTGATGGCGGCTCTTTCAATAAAGGTGGCTATAGCGGTGGTGGCGGCTATGGCGGTGCCAGAAAAGGCGGCGGCTATAATAAACGCGGAAAAGGCGGCAAACCCGGCAGTTACCGGTAAAGTTAATTTTTCCTCTTCCGATCATATAACAAGAGGGCTTATATAAGTTCTTTAAGATGATAGGGAGAGGGAAACAATGATTCGTGGACTTTATACTGCTGCCAGCGGAATGCAGGCCCAGCAGCACAGACTAAACGCACTGTCCAACAATCTCGCAAATGTAGATCTTACTGGTTACAAGCGGGATACATCAGTACACAAAGCCTTCCCTGAAATGCTCATCCGTCGTTTTAATGATGACGGGGTTCATCAATTTCCCATGGGTTCGGTTGATACGGCTCCCATCGTGGGTAAGCTGGGGACCGGCGTGGAATACAACGAGTCCTTTACTGTCTTCGAACAGGGCGCCCTGAAAGAAACATCCAATCCCTTTGACGTTGCCATGGATGGTGACGGATTTTTTACAATTCAAACCAATGATGGTGAACGGTTTACACGAAACGGTTCTTTTATCCTTGGTAAGGAAGGTTTTCTTCTTACCAAAGAGGGATACCCCGTCCTTGGTGAAGAGGGGCCCATTCAAATTAAGCTGAATAATTTTACAATAGATGCCAAAGGCCGCATTTTCCAGAATGGAGAACTTTCCGACAATCCTCAAAGGCTTGTTTCCATGGAAGAAAATGATTGGGCCGATTCAGAAATGCTGGACACCCTGAAGGTTGTCCGCTTTGAAGGCAATGGCAACCGTTTTCTCAAAAAGCAGGGCAGCAGCCTATGGAACAATAATCTGGAGTCGGGAGAGGCTTTTGTGACAACCCTGGATGAACGTCCCAAGGTCCTTCAGGGCTTTCTGGAAGCCTCCAATGTGAACCCGGTCAGCGAAATGGTGAATATGATTGAAGTGAACAGAGCCTATGAAGCAAATCAGAAAGTGATCAGCTCACAGGATTCATTACTGAATAAATTGATAAACGGTGCGGCCAAGTACTAGGCCCTGTAGATAGGAGAATAAGACAATGATGAGATCATTATGGACTGCCGCATCTGGAATGAACGGACAGCAGTTTAACATCGATACTATTTCAAATAATCTGTCTAACGTGAATACGACCGGGTATAAACAGGTCCGTGCAGATTTTGAAGATTTGATCTATCAGACAAGAAAAATCGCAGGAACCCCTGCCACCGAAGAGACTGTGGTTCCCACGGGAATTCAGGTTGGTCATGGTGTGAAAGTAGCCGCATCTCAGAGGATGTTCACCCAGGGTTCTCTTCAGAATACAGGAAATGAATCTGATATTGCCATCCAGGGAGAAGGCTTTTTCAGAACACTTCAGATTGATGGCAGCTTTGGATACACCCGGGATGGAGCCTTTAAAATTGACAGCAATGGACAGTTGGTCACCTCCAATGGAAATAAAGTTTTACCTGAAGTTATACTCCCCGAAGGTTTTATCAGGGAATCATTTTCCATCAGTCAGGATGGCCGGATCAATGTCAAACTCCCCGGCAGTGATGATCCTGTTGAGGTGGGGCAGGTGCAGCTTTTCCGATTTGTCAATCCCGCAGGTCTACAGGCTATCGGAGAAAATACTTTTAAATTGACCAGCGCTTCGGGAGATCCTATCGGTGGAAGACCAGGATTTGACGGAATGGGAATGGTCTACCAGAAGTGTCAGGAAAACACCAATCTTACGGTTGTGAAAGAAATGGTTAACATGATTGTGGCCCAAAGAGCCTATGAGTTGAATTCCAAGGCCATTCAGACATCCGACTCCATGCTGGGTATCGCTAATAATTTGAAGAGGTAAGATATAGATGGATAATATAAGCGCTACCGGAAATTTTCATTTAAGCAATAACTCCTCTGTCCAACTTGAAAGTAAACTGCAGGGTAGTCATGTCACTGCATCCGAAATGAAAAAACTAAAAGAAGCCTGTAATGATTTTGAAGCCATCTTCATTAAACAGATGCTGGATGCAATGAAAAAAACTATTAACCGTTCCTACCTCACCAATAGGAATATGGGGGAAGAGATTTTTGATGATATGCTTTACGATGAGTATTCAAAAAAAATGAGCGGAACAGCCGGTCTGGGAATCGGAAATATGATGTACCAGCAGCTATCCAGACAGTTGCCTTCTGACATTCTTTCCTGAGATCTACAGTTCTTAGACGGAATACTAAAATTAAAACCGGCTGGGCCATCCGGTTTTTTAGCATTTTCGATTTTCATCTATCATATTTTTGCTTTCAGGATGACAAATCATGGTTTTCTATGAGTTATAAAATATGAGGGTGTATGATAAATGATACATAAAAATTAACAGTCTTATCATTGGTTGTAAAATCATATGTAAAATAAACCCATACAGTATCTGTATATATATTTATATTGATGATCTATAATCTCATGGCATGAAAATTGCATACTCTTCTGCAGGAGGTGTAATGCCATGAAATACACGACAGATACATCTTATGATACTAGTTTTAAATTCTATCTGGAGGAAATTTCCAGATATAAATTACTCACTTTTGAGGAAGAAGTCTTCCTGGCTGAGAAAATTGCCAATGGAGATGAGAAGGCTCGATTGAGAATGATAAACTCCAACCTGAGGCTTGTTGTTAAGATGGCCCGGGCGTATCAGATATCCGGAGTCAGCCTTATGGATTTAATACAGGAAGGAAACCTTGGACTTATAAAAGCTGCTGAACGCTATGATTATAGAAAGAATGTCCGCTTCTGCACCTATGCCGCCTGGTGGATAAAGCAGGCTATAACCCGATTTTTAACTGATCGAAGCCGCTCTATAAGGCTTCCCTACAGGAAGGAAGAGTCTCTCCGCCATATTCAGGATTATATCCATACCTTTGGTATTAAGAATAAAAGGTCTCCTTCCCTCAAGGAAATCTCTGCTGGAACAAAAGTTAAATATAATGATGTTGTCACTATAATGGAGTTTTCATCTAATCCAATCTCTCTCTATACGGAAACGAACATTGAAAATGGATGTCTGATGGATATTCTGGAGGATGAGAACTACAACCCTGACAATGATTTTTTCAAGAAATGTGCAGAACAGGATACCAGAGATTCACTTAACAAGCTTAAAGAAAATGAAAGGAATATTATCCGCCATCGATACAATTTTGTAGATGGTAAAAAACATACTCTCAAAACCATCGGGGAACAAATGGGTATCTCTCCTGAGACTGTTCGTCAGATTGAAATAAGAGCCCTTAAAAGATTAAAAGAGGAAGCCTCGGAGCTGAAAGAATATATACAGGCCTGAGCCTTGACCAATAGGACGATCCATCCTAGATTCTTTCTATGTATGTATTGGGAATCGAATCTTCCTGTGATGAATGTGCCGCTTCTGTTGTCAAAGACGGAAACTTTATACTTAGCAATATTATAGCCACCCAGATTGATCTTCACAAACCTTGGCAGGGTGTTGTTCCAGAGATAGCCTCCCGCCTCCATACCAGGTGGATCTGGTCTGTCGTAGATCTGGCCGTTAAAGAAGCAGGAATCAAAAAAGAAGAACTGGGAGGCATTGCCGTCACAAACAGACCCGGTCTTGTGGGGTCTCTGTTGGTGGGGCTGTCTTTTGCGAAGGGGCTGGCCTGGTCACTGGATATTCCTTTTATCGGAGTTGATCATATAAGAGCCCACCTGTACGCACCCCACCTTGAAAATGATATATCCTATCCCTATCTGGGACTTCTGGTTTCTGGTGGACACACTGTTATTGCTGTTGTCCGCGGATTTGATGATATAGAAGTACTGGGAACCACCATTGATGACGCCTGCGGTGAAGCTTTTGATAAGATAGCCAAATTCTATGACCTGGGATATCCCGGGGGAATTGCCATTGATAAACTTGCCTTAGAAGGGAACCCCAAGGCATTTCGCTTTCCCAGTCCCAACCTGCATAAGGGAGATCATGTCTATGATGTCTCTTATTCTGGTTTGAAAACGGCGGTCATTAATCAGCTCGATCAATTTCTGAACCCGGGATTTGAAAAAACCAAAGAAAATATAGCCGCCTCCTTTCAGAAAAGAGCCATAGATATCCTGATTAAGAAAGTGAAACGAGCCATAACAAACACAGGTATTAAGACTGTAGTCGCCGGAGGCGGTGTCACAGCCAACTCCTATATGAGGTCCTCACTGACTGGACTCTGGGAAGTGAAGACTTATTTTCCTTCCCTGGAACTCTGTACGGATAATGCTGCCATGATCGCAGGGATTGGTTATCAATATCTGAAGTCCGGAGAGGTTTCTGATTTTTCAGAGAACGCCAAAGCAAGGGTTCCTTCCTTTAAAAGAGGTTATCCTTGAGTCATTCCCTCTTGAAGGGTTGAGATATTCAGTGTAATTTAAATGGTCCTTAATATTTGTCATAATTCCATTTTGCAAGGGAGACATTTTATGTCCAGAGATTTTAATCTTGATGATTCCATTAGAAAGATTGAGGATTTTCCTCACAAAGGTATTCTATATTATGACATCACTAGTATCCTGACTAATCCTGAGGCGTTTTCCTGGTGCATTGACCAGATGGTAGAGTATTATAAAGACAAAAATATTGATGCCGTTGCGGCTGTGGAATCCCGGGGATTCATATTTTCGGCACCCTTCGCAAAGGCCATGAGTATTCCCTTGATCCTAGTTCGGAAAGCCGGAAAGCTGCCAGGTGTTACCCTCAAGAAATCCTATCAGCTGGAATACGGAAAAGCAGAAGTGGAAATCCATCAGAGTGATGTTCCTCAAGGGAAAAATGTACTCCTGGTTGATGATCTTCTTGCCACAGGTGGCACCATGGGGGCCGCTGTTGAACTGCTGACCATGGGAGGGGCAGAGGTTAATCATATTTTTGGCATCATTGGTCTTCCATTTTTGAAATATGCCGACAAATTGCCGGGTATTAAAATTAAGACTCTCATTGAATACCAGAGTGAAAAAGTTGGTGTGTAGAGTTCCTAAAAACATTGGAAACACTTTGAAAACATTTTGCAGGATTATCTTGACATAAAAAGTCAATTTTTATATCATGCCTGCAGATCGAAACAATGAAGTTGTCAGACTGGTTTATACCCGTGCATGACTGTTGGAATTGTGACTATATTTTTCCCGATAGTGTAATTGGTAACACTGCAGATTCTGGTTCTGCCTTTGGGGGTTCAAGTCCTCCTCGGGAAATCAAAAAAATCAGAGGTCCCTTGTTCTGCATGGCAGGAACAGGATGTTCTCATACTTGCATAGGAATTTACTTCCAGGGACTAAAACCGGCTCTACAAAGCCGGTTTTTTTTGAAAATAAATAGAATTGCTAATGTATATTTATTTACAAAATCTGTATAAATATTTATCTATGGGGTGAATTATGCAGGAAAAGGCTTACCTGGTGCTTGAAAATGGTTCAGTTTTTCCAGGCTGCTGTTTTGGTGTGGATGCTCCCGGAGCATCTGATTTGGTTGTTGGACAGGACTCTCCCTATGGTGAGCTTGTGTTTAATACAGGAATGTCAGGTTATCATGAGATACTGACGGACCCTTCTTATACGGGGCAGATTGTAACAATGACATACCCTCATATAGGAAACTACGGTTGTGATGATGAATGGTCTGAAAACGGTCCTGAACCGGAATCCCGAAAAGATGTAAAAGTCTCGGCTTTTGTAGTCCGTGATGTCTATGATGGTCCACTACCTGCGGGTCGAGTCAGTCTGGATCAATACCTGAAGAATAACAGGATTTGCGGTATCAGCGGTGTGGACACACGGAGACTCACTCTTATGCTGCGGGATGATGGCAGCTGCAATGCTGTTATCGTGAAACCTTCCGACAACGGGCAGGGCTGGACTGATACTGATTTGGAAAAATGTCGTAACTTTCTGAAAAGCCTTCCCTCTATGGAAGGTCAGAATCTTATCGGCAATGTCGGGACTGTCGAGGCAGTCCATTTCCCGGGAACAGGGACTCATATTGCCCTCATCGACTTCGGAATCAAGGCTAATATCATCAGAGAACTTCAAAGAAGGTCCTGTCAGATCTCACTGCTTCCCTCCACGACAACAGTGGAAGAAATTAAAAAAATAAATCCAGATGGTATCTTTTTGTCTAATGGACCAGGTGATCCGGCTGCTCTGAGGCATCAGGTTTCGTTCATTCAGGATCTTCTGGGACTTTATCCTATTGTAGGTATCTGTCTCGGTCATCAGATCATCGGTCAAGCCATAGGCTCAGTCACTTATAAAATGAAATTTGGACACCATGGATGCAACCACCCGGTACGGGATGAAGAGACTGGCCGGGTCTTTGTGACTTCTCAGAATCACGGTTTTGCCGTCAATGAAGAATCACTCCCAAAAGATGTAAACGTGAGATTCAGAAATGCAAATGACGGGTCTATCGAAGGATTGGAGTGGAAGTCTAAAAGGCTTCTTTGTGTGCAGTTTCATCCTGAGGCTTCGCCGGGTCCGGTGGATTCCTCCTGGATATTTGATGCCTTTCTTGATGTTGTTAATGACAGAGTGAACACTGAGGTGAAGGAGAAATAATGCCTGCCAGAAAAGATATTCATAAAATACTTATAATCGGTTCAGGACCGATCATTATCGGTCAAGCCTGTGAATTTGACTATTCAGGAACCCAGGCCGTCAAGGCTCTGAAATCTGAAGGGTATGAGGTCATTCTTGTGAACCCCAACCCAGCCACCGTTATGACCACTCCCGGCATTGCCGACCGGATCTATGTGGAGCCCCTTACGGTCAAATATGTGACTGAGATTATCCGGAAGGAAAGACCCGATGCTGTATTGTCCACCATGGGCGGACAGACAGCTCTCAATCTGACCCTTGATCTGGCGGAAGAGGGGGTTCTTGAAAAATATGGTGTAGAAGTCATCGGTGCCAAAATTGAATCCATCTTCAAGGCCGAGGATCGGGGCGAGTTTAAGAAGGTTGTCGAAAGCCTTGGTCTCGAATCACCCCGATCTATTGTCACAAAGACCGTAGCAGGAGCTCTCAAGCTGGAAAAAGAAGTTGGACTTCCTCTCGTCATTAGACCAAGTTTCACTCTGGGTGGTATGGGCGGCAGTATCGCCTATGATCATGATGAACTGAAAAACCTGGTGGAGAGAGCCCTTTTGGCCAGTCCTGTGGGGGAAGCTCTCATTGAGGAATCACTCATCGGCTGGAAGGAATTCGAGATGGAAGTCATGCGGGATAAGATGGATAATGCAATCATCGTATGCTCCATCGAAAACATAGATCCCATGGGAGTTCATACGGGAGACAGTATTACAATTGCTCCCATACAGACCCTGGATGATCGCGCCTTTCAGAAGATGAGAAATGCCTCGATTGATATACTTCGGGCCATCGGTGTCGATTGCGGCGGTTCAAATGTTCAGTTTGCTGTTAAACCAGACACGGGCCGAATGATCATCATCGAGATGAATCCCCGTGTGTCCCGTTCCAGTGCACTGGCCAGTAAGGCGACGGGATTTCCCATCGCTCACTGCAGTGCCAAGCTGGCTGTCGGATTCACCCTGGATGAAGTCACCAATGAAATCACCGGGAAAACGGCCTCCTGTTTTGAACCAGCCCTGGATTATTGTGCCGTAAAAGTGCCTCGTTTTGAAACAGAAAAATTTCCTACAGGCTATTCCGCCCTGGGGACCCAGATGAAATCTGTAGGCGAAGCTCTGGCTCTGGGAAGAACGGCTCTGGAAGCCTTAAACAAGGCCATAAGAGCCTCCGAGACCGGTTTTGATGGGATGAGTGAGTTGAGGGTCAGTGAGCAGGAGCTTGAAACCATTCTGACCACGGCTCATCCCCGCAGACTCCTGGGAGCCTATACCTGGATCAAATGGAATCCCAAGGGATCTCTGGAAGATCTGGCTGAAAAAACGGGTTTCAATACCTGGTTCCTCTATCAGCTGCAAAAACAGGTTAAACTTGAAAACAGAATTGCCGCTGCAGCCGAACTGGATAAAGAGCTGATGCTGGAAGCCAAGAAAACCGGACTTTCCGACAGCAGGATTGGTGAACTCAGGTCTGAAACTGCTCTTTCAATCACAACCCTGCGGGAAAAACAGGGACTGGAAGCCTGTTTTCACTTCGTAGACAGCTGTGCGGGAGAAATCAACGCACAGACCCCTTATTTCTACTCCACCTGGGGGGAAATAGATGAGGGTTCTCCCACAGGAGATGAGGGTGTTATTATTCTGGCTTCCGGTCCCAATAGGATCGGACAGGGCCTGGAGTTTGATACCTGCTGCACCCTGGCGTCCATCAGTCTCAGAGAGCAGGGGGTCAAGACAATCATGATCAACTCCAACCCCGAGACCGTATCAACTGACTTCAATATCTCTGACCGTCTCTATCTCGAGCCCCTTACTTCAGAATCTGTCAAACAGATCATGAAGAAGGAGGAGGTCAAAAAGATTGTCGTTCAACTGGGCGGGCAGACTCCTCTGAATATGGTGGAAGAACTCGAAAAAGCGGGTGCCCTGGTCGTGGGAACCTCTGTCGCGAATATAAACAAGGCAGAGGATAGGAAGCTCTTTTCTGAAGCCATGGCAAAGTTGGGGTTGAAGCAACCCAGAAATAAAAGTGCCTATGCAAGAGAAGAGCTGGCTCAGTTTTCAAGAGAAATCGGTTTTCCCGTTCTTTTGAGACCCTCCTTTGTACTGGGGGGGCGGAGTATGTTTATTGCCTATTCCGTTGAAGAGCTGGATATTTTTCTAAGCAAGGGAATCCCCATCTCTCCGGAGAGGCCTGTCCTGGTGGACCAGTTTCTGGAAGACGCTTTTGAATATGACCTGGATGCCGTTTCCGATGGAAAAAATGTCTATGTCGGTGGGATTATGCAGCATATCGAAGCCGCAGGAATCCATTCGGGTGACTCTGCCTGTGTTTTCCCCCCTTATAAGTCAACGCCGGAAATTGTAAAGGAAATGTCGGATGCCGCCGTTTCCATTGCCCGAGAGTTTAATATCCAGGGATTTCTGAATATACAATTTGCTGTGAAAGAGGGCATCATGTATATCCTGGAAGTCAATCCAAGAGCCTCCAGAACCATACCCTTCCTGTCAAAGACCTCCGGGGTAAATCTGATAGAAGCCGCAGTCAAAGTTTGGAACGGGACAGACCTGATGAAACAGGGGCTTGTAGATAAGAGTACGGGAGTCGGAGAGGGTTCCTGCCAGACCGGTTGGGCCGTGAAAGAAGCAGTCTTCTCCTTTGACCGCTTTGCCGGTCTCGACCCCATCCTCGGCCCTGAGATGAAATCCACTGGTGAGGCCATCGGCATCGGAGACAGCTACGGTGAAGCCTTTGCCAAGGTTCAGGCTGCGGTAGGTTGCTTCCTCCCAACTAAAGGACGTGTCTTTGTGACCGTTTCCGATAAGGACAAGCAGACCATACTCCCCATCGTCAAAGATCTGGTGGAGTTGGGCTTTGAGATTGCCGCGACCAGAGGAACCGCTGATTTTCTCTATAAAAACGGTATTTTTTCCGAAGTGATATTAAAGCTGCATCAAGGACATCCCAGTGTTGTGGATCATATGAGCAGCGGAAGGATAGACATGTTGATCAATACACCTCTGGGGCGGTTTTCCCAGATAGAGGATGAAGAGATCCGTACCGAAGCTGTGAGGAGGAAAATCCCTTATACAACGACCACAAGTGCCGCACAGGCAGCTGTCATCGGTATAAAGTATCTTAAGAGTGAGAACGTCAACAGTCAGCCTCTACCGTAGCCTATTCACTAGAGCTAAAGCCACCTCCTACGGGGGTGGTAACGGTTTTGGGCTTTGCCTCAAGGCATTTTTCTTGATAATTTGTGGCTTTGGCAACACTGTAAGCCCCTTTCAGGGGCGCCGCTTCCCAAACTACATGCTCTGCATGTAGTTGTTGATTAAAAAAAGGGGCTGCCTCCGAAGTTATTCCAACTTCTGAAGCAGCCCCTTATGTTCAAAACTATAATTTCAAAATTACTCTTCCAATATAAAATTGTTGTAGTAGAAGTTGATGGCATCCAGAAGAGCCTCCCAGGAGGCTTCAATGATGTTTTCAGAGACTCCGACAGAATCCCAGGTTTTTTTGTTATCAGTAAATGTTATAAAAACCCTGACCTTTGCGGCAGTGGCTTCTTCCGGGTTCAGAACCCTGACCTTGTAGTCGCTGAGGTGAATATTCTTCAGAAATGGAAAGCTCGGTATCAGGGCATCCCTGACGGAGGAATTCAGTGTGTCCACCGGTCCTTCGCCTACAGCGGCACCCATATGCTCCACACCGCCTGCTTTCAGGAATAGTCGACCCACCGTTTTGCTTTTGCTTTCCATGGTTTTGTAGGATTCCAGATGATAGTTCTGCAGATCAAAAAGAGGCGTGTATTTCCCCAGAGCCTTCCGCATAATCACATCGAAGGAGGCTTCTGCCGCTTCATATTCATACCCTTCCATCTCTTTTTTCTTCAGTGTCTCTATCAGGTTGGTAACGATCTCGGATTTTTTATCAAAATCACCGTATTTTGCCAGTTTTCTGACTATGGTAGACTTGCCTGCCAGCTCAGACAGAAGAATCTTTCTGGAGTTTCCAACCAGGGAGCTGTCCATATGCTCCATAAGGTGTTCCGCTTTGGCCAGTACATCAGCATGTTGTCCGGCTTTGTGGGTAAAGGCTGTCTCTCCCACATAAGCCTGATTTTTTTCCGGGATAATATTAGCTTTTTCCTCTGTATAACGGGAAATCTTGGTCAACTCTTTCAGATTTGAACCGGCATAGACGCTTTTATTCATTTTTAAGACCAGGTTGGGAATGATGGCACAGAGGTTGGCATTTCCTACCCGCTCACCCCATCCATTGATGGTCCCCTGAACATGGACAGCTCCGGCATCAATCGCCAGTATGGAAGAGGCTACAGCCGTTCCTGTGTCGTTATGGAAATGAACACCCAGAGGGGCTAGGTCTTTTGTTTTAACTTCTTTGATATAGGATATCGCTGTCTGAGGCAGGGTCCCGCCGTTTGTGTCACACAGGACAAGACAGTCTGCTCCGGCTTCTGTCGCCGTCTGAAGGACTTTCAAGGCATAAGCCTTGTTGTTTCTGTATCCGTCAAAAAAATGTTCCAGATCAAAGATGATCTCCCGTCCTTCTCCTTTTAAGTAGGAGATGGAGTCGTGAATCATATTCAGGTTTTCCTCCAGACTGGTCTGGAGAACTTCAGTAGCATGAGCATCCCATGATTTGCCGACGATCACAACTGTTGGGGTTTCAGCCTGGAGAAGAGCATTGATGTGGGCATCCTGTGAGGCGGGTATTCCGGGTTTTCTGGTTGATCCAAAGGCACAGATACGTGAGTGTTTTAAATTGAGAGACTGAACTTCATTGAAATAAGCTGTTTCCCTTTCAGAAGCAAGGGGGAATCCGCCTTCAATATAGTCAATTCCGAAATCATCCAGCCTTTCTGTTATTTCAAGTTTGTCTTTAAGGGTGAAGTTGATACCTGTTCCCTGAGTCCCATCTCGTAATGTTGTGTCAAATACTGCAATTTCAGATTTTCCCATAGTCTTTCCTTATTCCCTGTGGTTCATGATAACTCGTTGCTAATATGATCAATTAGCAATAAAATGATTTCATGGGTAAAGATAATGTATTTGACAGCCTTGTGAAAGACCTTTCTTCCGAAGAAAGGCGAGAAATGATTGAAAAAATGGAGCAAAATATCCATATTAGCCAAGAACCATTAGATATTCACGTTGAAAAAGAATCTATCCAAACGATTGAAGAAGAAAATGTGGCACTATCATGGTTAGATAAGTTCATAATATTTATTAAGTCAGTGTTTTTGTCTAAAGAGCGGTTGGAATTGACGAAAAGTCTCGTTGTACACAGGATCGCAAGGCAAGTTTCCCTGATAAGTCCTGAACTTTTTGATATAAAACACCAGGCCGTCGCAGGTGAATTTTGTGAAATGCTTATAGATATCGCGAATTCGGTTGATTTTATCAGGACTCCTCTTTCAGTTTGCTTTGGAATTGACAAACTTCTCTTTTATTCTTTGATGGGTCAACTGGAGTTTCCTGTT
Source organism: Oceanispirochaeta sp. (assembly GCF_027859075.1). Taxonomy (NCBI): domain Bacteria; kingdom Pseudomonadati; phylum Spirochaetota; class Spirochaetia; order Spirochaetales; family Spirochaetaceae; genus Oceanispirochaeta; species Oceanispirochaeta sp. The sequence goes on from NZ_JAQIBL010000019.1 coordinate 13,776, forward strand.
CTTCATGAAGAATTGAGACAGAAGATCAATCCATGGGATCTGGCCGTCCGGAATCCTTCTCTGGATGTTCAGGAAGTAAAAAGAAAATTAGCAGATAATCTGGAGACAAGCCTTTCCAGGATAAACCGGGAAGACAGATTACGGATGATGGATCTGACTCGGACTTTGAATCATATGTACCAGCTCAGTCTGTATCCTTTTAAGCAGATTACCAGTCAGTTTCCTGATTCGGCCCATGGAGCCTCTCTGTCAGCAAGTTTCTCCGGTGTGGTGAATCCCCTGACAGAATTGGGTCGAATTCTAATCTCCTTCAATACCCCCCCCTCTGTTAAACTCCTTGAGGCTGTATTCTTCCTATATTACAGTCATGAAGACCGTGAGGTTGAATCGCCCTTGGAAGAATTGGTTTCACTCAGTATCAGCCGTTGTGAAACCCTCATTCAAAAAATACGGAACTTCAATAGAGTTGTTCCCATGACCGATCTCCTGAAAGTCATGAATGGTGATCCATTCTTACATCTCTCCGATATAGGTGGGGGTGAAGACTGGTTCTACTTCTTTAAACAATACTGGCAGGATAGTCTTGCTGAACAACTGCGGCTGTTCACGCGTGAAAAGAAACTGGAAGAGATTGCCCATGAGTTACTGCGCTATTGGGATCTGACGAGTCTGTTCGGCGTGAAAGAATATGATACAACAGATCGTTTTTGCACTTTTTCCTACTCCATGGCAGCCCTGAATACATTCTTTCTTGAAAATTACCAGAAGAAGCTATACTATCCCATGAAAATCATCCTCGTGGACGGTAGTTTTTACAAAAAAAGTAACCGCACTGAGTATGACAAAGTTTTCCAGGTCTTGGTTAAAATGGGGGAAAGGATCAAATGGTTTGAAAACAATCTTCTTCCCGATGGTGATTCAGGCAGAAAACTGAGAACCCTAAGCCAGGAATATAGAGAAGACCAGGAAGAGCTGAATCGTCAGGTCTTGAAGGTCCGGATAGGCATCAACCGGGATGCCCTTGTTATTCTAGAGGATTCGCTGAACTGTCTAGTCACCATGGGTAAGCTTATGAATGGTGTTGTCATGGGAAACGGGGGCAGCTATGACACCCTGTCCAACTTTTCTGAACTGGGGGGACGCAACAATGAAGAATTGCGTCAAAGTGTGATTGAAGCAGCCGATGATGTTCATAAAATAGGTCATTCACTTCAGGACTTTGTTAATCTTGAAAAAGAAAAAATGGATGAGCTGAGTAAAGAAATCTAAGACTTGTTAATCCGCTCCCCTTCGGGCCGTTTCATTGACTATTCACCCTAATTCTGTTTAAATTCACATATCAGAAAACATGTGAGGCTCTTATGGAAAAACAGAAAAAACTTTGGCAGAATATCATGGCAGAGGCCCTGGGAAACGCAGCTCTTGAAAAAGGTTTGGATCAGACTGATTTCTCAGGCAGAGTTATTGTTGAACTTCCTCCCCGACCTGAAATGGGTGATCTGGCATTTCCGATGTTTCCTTTTGCTAAAGAATTCAGGATGGCACCACCTGCTATTGCTGCTTCTGTTGTGGCGGCCCTCAAAGAGAATGCTCCGGGAAGAGCCACAACTGCGGGTCCTTACGTTAATGTATTCCTGGACAGAACCGAGTTTCTGTCAGGTCTAATCAGTGAAGTTCGTGCAGACGCTGACACTTACGGCCATTCCAGCTTTCTCTCCGGTCAGAAAATCATGGTTGAGTTTTCCTGCCCTAATACAAATAAACCTCTCCATCTGGGACATTTGAGAAATGATGCCATCGGTGAAAGTGTGTCCCGTATTCTGGCAGCCACCGGGGCTGAAGTTCAGAAGGTTAACCTCATTAATAACAGAGGTGTACATATATGCAAGTCTATGTTGGCTTATCAGAAGTTCGGCAAGGGAGTCACCCCTGAATCTTCCGGGAAAAAGGGAGATCACCTGGTGGGCGAATTTTATGTAAAATTCAACCAGTGGTCTAAAGAAGACGAAACCGCTGAGACACAGGCCCAGGAGATGCTCATTAAATGGGAAGAGGGTGATAAGGAAGTCATCGCTCTCTGGGAACAGATGAATAAGTGGACCATTGAGGGTATTGCAGAAACCTATAAAAACACAAATATCTCCTTTGATAGATACTATTATGAAAGTGATACCTATCTGTCCGGCAGGGATGAAGTTCTCAAGGGCCTGGAGTCGGGTATCTTGCACAAGGATGAGGATGGAAGCATTCGTCTGGATATGTCAGATGTCGGATTGGATACTAAAGTTCTGCTCCGCTCAGACGGCACCTCTGTCTATATGACACAGGATCTGGGAACAGCCATTGCCCGGCATAAAGATTTCCCCTTTGACCGACTCATTTATGTCGTGGGAGCCGAACAGGAGTATCATTTTCAAGTCCTTTTCCATGCCCTAAAAAAACTGGGTTACTCCTGGGCCTCCATGTTGTATCACCTCTCTTATGGCATGGTGAACCTTCCCGAAGGGAAAATGAAATCAAGGGAAGGCACTGTGGTGGATGCTGATGACCTACTGAAACAGCTCAGTGATATGGCCAGCGATGAAATCAGAAATAAAGACAGAGCCGATTCTGTCGGTGATGTGGACGAGACAGGACGTAAGATTGCTCTTGCAGCCCTTCATTATTTTCTGCTTCAGGTCTCTCCCTTAAAAGATATGATTTTCGATCCAAAAGAATCCTTATCATTTAATGGAAATACTGGACCCTATCTTCAGTATGTAAGTGCCAGGATCAGCAGCATGGTGGATAAGTATGAAAAAATGAAAGCTGGCTATGAAGGGATCAAAGAAGATTTTTCTCTGCTGAGCAGTGATGCAGAATGGGAACTTGCCAAAAGCGTGAGTTCTTTCCCCATTGCTTTGCACAATGCCGCGGCCGATTTGAACCCCTCAGATCTTGCCTGTCATCTGTATGATATTGCCAAAAGCTTCAGTCGTTTTTATCATGACTGTCCCATTTTAGGCGTTGAAGACAAAAGTTTAACCGTCAGCAGAATGGCTCTGGCAAGAGCGGTTCTTCAGGTTCTGAAAAATGGTTTTGACCTGGTAAATATTCCATTTCTCAGTAAAATGTAAAACGCTCCTAAATATCTGCACTTGACCACATTACGTGATAAGTGGTATACCCATTGAGTGCCAAAATAATAGAATGTTGAGGTTGGTTGAATGTACGCACTTGTAGAAATCAAAGGTAAGCAGTATAAGGCTGAAAAAGGTGCTGTGTTATTAGTCGACAAATTTGATAATCAGGCCGGTGACAAAGTGGAACTTGATTCCGTGCTTCTCATTTCAGGTGAGGGAGATACCAAAATTGGTGCCCCCTATGTGGATGGAGCAAAAGTTACAGCCGTTGTCAAAAGTAATGTCAAAGACAAAAAAGTAGTCGTTTTCAAGTTCAAGAAAAGAAAAGGCTATCAAAGAACACAGGGTCACAGACAGAATTATACTCTGCTTCGGGTAGAAGAAATCCTGGGCGCTTAAGAAAGCGAATCAGTGATTGAGATTGTTCTAACCTTTAGGGATTCCGGTCTATTAGAGACCCTGATATCCCGAGGTCACGCAAATAGAACAGCGGATCTGCCCAATGAAGCCTGTGCCGCGGTCTCAGTTCTGCTGAGAACTGCTGCCAGGCTCTTCAGTCATACCGATGGAGTTTCTATCATCGGCGGGGCTGAAAAGCCGGGACATCTTGAACTTAAGGTTTTGGATGTTCCTGAACAGCACCATGAATGGTTCAGAGGTGCTGTTGACTTGTTAATGTTAGGGCTGCGGGATCTCCAGGAGGAGTATCCTGACAGCATTCAAATCAGAACAGACGTGAGGAAACGATAATGGCTCATAAGAAAGGTGGAGGAAGCTCCAAAAATGGAAGGGATTCCAATGCTCAGAGACTGGGTGTGAAACGATTCGGCGGTCAAGTTGTAAAAGCCGGAGAAATTCTTGTCCGTCAAAGAGGAACTAAAATTCACCCAGGTGAAAATGTCGGAATCGGTAAAGATGATACTCTTTTTGCAACCGAAGCCGGAAGTGTCTTTTTTCATGACAATAAAGGCAAAAAAAGAGTTTCTATTGTCGCATCAGGTGAATAGGAATTTATGCAGGGTTTTATAGACGAAACTCGACTAGAAGTGTATTCCGGAGATGGGGGCGCTGGTAGTGTCTCCTTCCGGAGAGAAAAATATGTTCCCCAGGGCGGGCAGGACGGTGGAGATGGAGGTAGTGGGGGTAATGTTGTTTTTCAGGTTAAGAAGAATCTGAAAACATTGTCTCATCTCAACCGCAAGCACATCTATCGAGCAGAGACTGGCCATTCCGGAAGGGGCAAACGAATGCATGGTAAAGACGGTGAACCCGTCATTATCGCAGTTCCTCCCGGTACCCTGATAAGAGATTACCTGACAAACGACATCATCAAGGATTTTACTGAAAATTCGGATGGTGAAGAATGGTCTTTTCTTCAGGGTGGAAATGGCGGACAGGGGAACTGGCACTTCAGAACTTCGAGGAAACAGACACCCCGATTTGCTCAGCCCGGTATGCCCGGTGAATATGCTGAGATAAAATTGGAACTGAATCTAATCGCAGATATCGGTTTTGTAGGCTTTCCCAGTGTGGGAAAATCAAGTCTCCTCAAAGCCATAACCAACGCTAATCCTAAGGTGGCTTCCTATCCATTTACGACAAAAATCCCGAATTTGGGAATGTTGCGTCTGGGGGAAAAAGACATTGTACTGGCAGACATTCCCGGAATTATCGAGGGTGCCTCCCATGGACTGGGGCTGGGATTTAAATTTTTAAAACATATCTCCCGAACGGCAGGACTGGCTTTTCTTATTGATCTGGGTGAACCTGATTTTGAGGATACCTATTCTAAGCTGTTGGTGGAGCTCAAAGAGTACAATCCAGATCTTCTTGAAAAACAGAGGCTCCTCGTAGGAACCAAAATGGATCTTGAAAATTCGGAAGAAAATCTTAAAAAACTACAAGACCTTTATCCTGAGGAGCATGTCATTGCTGTTTCTATTTTTTCCAGAGAGGGTCTGGATGAATTGAAACTGGCCATGCTGAAAATGGCAACCTGACATGAAACTGGTCATGCTGGGGGGGACTTTCAATCCTCCTCATCTGGGACACTTTAAAATTGCAGAGGCTGTCCGCCTGGAATTCGCCTATGACAAGCTTGTTCTTGTTCCTTCCTATAAACCGGCACACAAGGATATTAAGGGGCATGTCAGCTTTCATGATCGGTTCAGGATGGTGGAACTATCCCTGGAGGATTGGGGAAATTCCTTTGTTTCTGACTGTGAATATCAACGGAAGGGTGTGTCCTACAGCATCGATACAATCCGGTATTTAAAAGAAAGATATACCCATGGCGAGAAGCCGGGTCTCATCATAGGTGATGATCTGGTCAGTGGATTTCATCGCTGGTATAAGGCAGAAACCCTGGCAGAAGAAGCAGATATCATCATATGTCACAGGGGAAATCCTGAAGATCTGGTTTTTCCCTTTCCCCATCGCTATTTCCAAAATTCAATTTATCAGGTCTCTTCTTCCGAAATAAGAAAAATCCTGGCTGCCAAGGGCAATGCTTCCGATTATCTTGCACCGGCGGTGCTGGAATATATCCGTAGGGAAGGTCTATATGGGGCTTGAACAGGATCTTCTCTCAGATGGTCCCGGGTTTCTCAGCCGCCGCCGCTGGGATCATTGCTTGAGAACTGCAGATTATGCGGTTTTTATGGCCCATCATTTTTCTATTGATCCGGAAAAAGTACGTCTGTCCGCACTGGCTCATGATCTTGCCAGGGAACAGAGGGCCGAAACGATACTTGAATGGGCTCTGCTTGATCAGGACGAGCTCTCTCCTTTTCATTTTTCTCATCCTGTCTTGCTTCATGGATTCGCATCCGCCTGGTACTTGAGAAAACATTACGGACAGGATGATCCTTCCATCTTAAATGCAGTCCGGTATCACACTACAGGACACCCGGTTCTGGATGGTCCAGGGTTGATCGTTTTTGCAGCAGATTACATGGAACCTGGAAGAAGCCATCTAACCGATCTTGATCGGGATGAGTTGCTGACACTGTCCCTGGAGGGCCTGGTATTGTCCATATTGGATTCCATGAATCTGTACCTTCTCAGAAAAAAGGCTGACCTCGCTCCAGACAGCAGGGAGTTGTACCAAATCCTGAAGAAAAGGTACAATGTGTGTCCATGAAAGACCGACGTGCACCCGATTTATCCCTGCTGCTTTTGATTCTTATTTTTCTCATTCTGGCAGGATTGTCACTTTATATTCTCCTCACTATGAAAATTGATGATTATAAGGAAATGATTAATGATCACAGGCTCATAAACACAGTTCTTATCATTGAGAAAGATGGACGTCCGATAGTGACGGAACTCTATTACTATCATCCTGAAACCAAGAAAGGAGCTCTTCTGAATATTCCGGAAGAGACGGGAGCTCTTATACGCTCTCTTAACAGAGTCGATAGAATTGATACCCTCTATAATTCCGAAGATCCTTCCTATTATCTGAATCAGATTGGCCTGCTCACAGGGATAGAACCGGATTTTTTTATACAGATCAAAACTAAAGCGCTAGTCAGTCTTGTTGATTATATTGAAGGGATTGAGATCTTTCTTCCAAATCCTGTGGAGGTTCTGAATGAAAACAGGAGAATCCTCCTTCCTTCGGGCAGTGTGAATCTTGATGGGGACAAGGCTCTGGATTACCTGATCTACAGAATTGACGGAGAGTCTTCTGACGAGAGGATCAAGCGGGAGCATGAACTGATCTTGGGAATTCTTAAGAAACTGAACCTGATGTACAGCCCCCGGTTTTCAGAATCCTTTATTGAATATATCTATCCTGAGATAAATACGAATCTTGATGATAAATCTTTAGATTCTTTCCTGCATGAGCTCGCGTCCCTTGAAGTCGATAGGGTTGTTTTTCAACAGGTTCTGGGGACAAGCCGGAAGGTAGATTCTCAAATTCTCTACTTTCCACACTATGATGGTAAGCTTTTACGTGAAACAGTAAAACAAATGCAGGATTCCCTCTCTGATTTCGATGTACTTAAGGATGAAAAACTGATATTGTCATTGGAAATCCAAAACGGAACATCGCGAAACGGTCTGGGGAGTAGAACGGCTCAGGTTTTTAAAAGTTACGGTTATGAAATCGCATCTGTCAAGAATGCCGATTCAAACCGATATGAAAATACGGTTATTCTGGATAAGAAAGGAGACCCGGCTGCGGCTCAAAGGGTTGCCAATCTCATCAAATGTCAAAGAATCTTTACGGATGTTGACCAGAATCGGGATGAAACAGTGGATATTATAATTATATTAGGAAAGGATTTTGATGGAAGATATGTTAAATAAAAAAGGGGCTGATCTCTGGAGCAGTGCTTTGAGTGCAGTACAAGAGGCGAAAGGTCTGAACCCTATTGTTCTCGATCTGGTGGGACATTGTTCCTGGACCGATTATATGATCATTGTAACGGCAACCAGCCGGGTACACCTCAGAGGAATTTATCAGAAAGTCCTGGATCTGTTAAAAGCGGATGAACATCTGTTTATACGTAACAGCAAAGGCACGAAAGATGAGAATCAGTGGATTCTTATGGATTGTGGTTCCCTCGTTATTCAGATAATGACTGCCGAAGCCCGGGAGTATTATGATCTGGAAGGTATCTGGTTTGAGTCAGAACTGATTTTCAAGGAAGAAGATTATTCTTCCATCTCTTCATCTTCTAACTGATCATAATCTTCCAATTCATCATTGTAGATGAATGGAAGAATCTTATCATCATCGTCCAGCACTCCTTCTTCATCATCCTGATCAATTTCTCTTTCAAGATGATCATCAATGTTTGACTGAGCGATACCGTCATCATACTCTTTGTCCATCTGTTCATCAAAAGCATCAATACCCTGTTCTAAGAGATCGTCTTCTTCTGCTGTGGTAAAATACATAAATGGCAAAACCGAAGCATCTTTCAAATCCGAGTCTGAATGAATCATGTAATAATCCTTGGAGGGCGGAAGTTCGTAGAAATTTAATATCATTTTTTGTTAATATTGCCAACCGTAGATATATAAATTAAAATGATTTTTATTATGAATGATGAGAATTTTAATGAATTAATGAAATTAGCCCTGAAAGAGGATCTCCAGGACATGGGAGATATCACATCCAGAGCTATATTTAATGACGACGAAACAATGACGGCTTTATTGAAAAGTAAGGATACAGGAATACTGGCGGGGATCTCCTTTTTTTCCCAGGTTTTTCTCAGTGTGGATTCACGGATAGAAGTCCGGAAAAAGATGGACGACGGGACTACTTTAAGACCGGGAGATATCGTAGCTACGGTAAGTGGCCCGGTCGCTGCCGTATTGGAAGCAGAAAGAACCGCCATCAACTTCCTTTCCTTTCTTTCTGGAATTGCCAGCTGTACGGCAGAGCATATAAAAGCCGCGGAGGACAAGGGGAATGTTGTCATTCTGGATACCAGAAAAACACTCCCGGGTTACAGATCCCTTTCCAAGTATGCCGTCAGGATGGGCGGAGGTCAGAATCACCGGATGGGACTGTATGATATGATCATGATCAAAGATAACCACATCGATGCTGCCGGCGGAATCAGCTCTGCTGTCTCACGAGTCAGGGATAAATGGGGTGATCACTACAGGATCGAGGTGGAATGCCGGACCCTTGAAGAGGTGAAAGAAGCATTGGATTGCCGTATCGATGTGATTATGCTTGATAATATGAGCCCTGAACTGACATCCCAGGCCGTTTCTCTCAGAAAAGGGAGTCTCGAGTTTGAAGCATCCGGGAATATGGATATTGAAAAAATAAAAAGATACAACAACACTGGTGTGGACTACATTTCTATTGGAAAACTGACCCATTCTGTGACGGCTTTCGACTTTTCTCTTGTGATGGAGTAGCTAGTGCCTGAAAACGATCAATTTGATGTTATTATCCTGGGGACTGGAATCTCTGGCCTGGCTTCGGCTATTACGGCCAGCGAAAAAGGATTGAAAGTCGGAATTTTCAGTAAATCGAAAGACCTTGAGGAGACAAATACTCTCTATGCCCAGGGGGGGATTGTCGGTACAGGTCGTGATGACAGTCCCTCACTTCTCGCTGAGGATATCATCAAGACCGGAGATTTTCTCAATAGCACGGAGGCTGTGAATCTCCTATCCCAGACTGGTCCCGGGCTCGTGGACGAATATCTTGTGGAAAAATTGGGAATTCCTTTTTCAAGAGACAGTGAAGGAAAACTGGATCTGGCTCGTGAGGCCGTTCATTCTGTGCGTCGTATCTACTATGACAGGGATACCAGCGGGAAAGCTATTGAAGAAGGCATGCTGTCTTATGTCAAAAAAATGAAGGGCATACAGATTTTCCCCTTCCATATGGCAATCGACCTTATTTCCAGCTGTCATCATTCTACGGATACTCAGGCCCGATATGGTACGAACCGTATCATCGGAGCCTATATCCTGAACTGTGAAACAAAAGCGGTGAGTCCTGTCTTTGGAGCTGCTGTCGTTCTCGCAACAGGGGGGATCGGGCATCTGTATCTCCATTCTTCCAATCCCTCGGTGGCAACCGGTGACGGCATCGCCATGGCTTATCAGGCAGGTGCCAGTCTGATCAATTCAGAATATGTTCAGTTTCATCCTACGACTCTTTATCACCGGGATGCAGAAAACTTTCTGATTTCAGAGGCTGTCAGGGGAGAGGGGGCTATTCTTATCAACAAAAAGGGGGAACCCTTTATGGAGAGATACAATCCGAGTCTCAAAGATCTGGCACCCCGGGATGAAGTTGCCCGGTCCATTTATATGGAGATGGAGCGCTGCGGTTCCTCCTATGTCTATCTGGATACCCCTCGGATGTCTATTGATATTAGAAAGCGGTTTCCCGGAATTTACAGCAAGTGTCTGGATGTCGGCCTGGATATCACGAAAGAACCTATTCCTGTTGTTCCTGCGGCTCACTATTTCTGCGGTGGAGTCAAGGTGAATATGGATGGACAAACAACGATTCCCGGTTTGTATGCCGTGGGAGAGACAGCCTGTACCGGGGTTCATGGTGCTAATCGTCTGGCATCGATTTCTCTCCTGGAGGGGCTTGTCCTGGGACTCCGTTCGGGCTGGTCTATTTCTGAGAAAGCTGAGAGACCCACCCTTCAGATGCGGCGGTCCATTCCTCAATGGATTTTTCCTGAGAACGAGGATAAAGTGGATCCCATCCTGATCAAAAGTGATGTCCATACAATTAAGAGCCTTATGTGGAATTATGTGGGCATTATCCGATCCACCAAACGCCTGTCCAGAGCTCTGTCTGATTTGAATTATCACGCCCATCGAATCGACCGTTTTTATCGGCAGGCCGGACTGACCAGAGATCTGGTCGAGCTTCGAAACTCAGTTCTCGCCGCATCGGTTATAACCAAGGCCGCCTATAATAACCGTCATTCCCGGGGCTGTCATTTTATTGTCAGAGGGGAAGCTCCTCATGAAGAGAGTTAGTATACAGGCTCCAGCCAAGATCAATCTTCATCTGGAAGTAGGCAGGCTCCGGTCTGATGGATTTCATGATATCTGCTCTCTCTTTCAGGCAGTCAGCTTGTTTGATGATATACGGCTTGAGTTGACAGATCAGGAAGAAGAAATCCTTATCCAGGGAGATTTTCCCTGCCCCCCTGAGGAGAATCTGATCTATAAGTCGATCAACATCTTCCGGGAAAGCTGCCCTGATCACAGAGGTATTCTGGTTCAGGTGGAAAAGAGAATACCCAGCGAAGCCGGATTGGGTGGCGGCTCCTCCGATGCCGCCGCGGTTCTCAAGGGATTAGTCCTTCTTCTAGATCATAACCCGGGGGAACAAGTCCTTTTTGCTATGGCTTCCCGCCTGGGCAGTGATGTTCCTTTTTTTTTGAAATATCCTTCAGCCGCTGTCAGTGGCAGGGGTGAGATTCTTGAAGAAATGAAGAATATTCCGAATCTTTTTGGAGTCATTATTCAAGGGTCTGGAGAAGGCGTTTCCACTAGGTCTGCCTATCGGGCAGTTGACCGTGCCATGGAGGCTGGAATTCTAAGTCAATATGTTCTGTCTAAAGAAGATATGATCGAGTCCTATCTTCACTCGAAACCATCTGATTGGCCCTTCTTCAACAGCTTTATGGAAACTTACAGAAAAGGGAACAAACCTCTTGAGTTTATTTTCAAACTTCTTTATGATGCAGAAGCTATATTTGTTGGTTTATCTGGAAGCGGCAGCGCCTTATTCGGGCTCTTCCCAACGCAAAGATCAGCGATGAATGCGGAACGGTCATTAACAGGGCAGTTTCCATTTGTTGAAAGAATTAATTTCCTTAATAGCATTCCTGATGCAGTTGTAATATAATGAATGTATATTGCGCTAAAGCGGTAGGAGGAGCTGTATGGAAATTACTGACATCCGCATTCGTAAGGTCAATGCTGACGGTAAACTCAAGGCATATGTCACTGTTACTTTTGATGAGTCTTTTGTTGTTCACAATGTAAAGATAATTGAAGGAGACAGTGGAGTTTTCATTGCCATGCCAAGCAGGAAAACAAAAAATGGTGTGTATAAGGATGTTGCTCATCCCATAAATACAGACTTCAGAACTGTTCTTCAGGACAGAATTCTGGATGAATATAATAACCTGGAACCGGAGTCCGATGGTATGGATGAAGGGTAGGGTTGATATGTAAAAAAAAACAAAATTTGGACGTCGGCAAGTGGTAAGCCACCGGGTTTTGATCCCGGCATTCGCAGGTTCGAACCCTGCCGTCCAAGGTATCTGTTATTCGAAGGAGAGTTGAAGATGGAGCAGAAATCCCTTTCTGTTGTTGAAAGAACAGAATTTAAGAAAGGTCCTGCCAAAAAATTGAGGAGTGAAGGTTTAATTCCTGCCGTTGTCTACGGACATACGAATCCTCTTCATATTGCGGTAAATGCCATTGAGTTTGGTAAGAAATTTAAAGTTGTTACAGAAAACACGGTTATTAAACTGGAACTTGGTGATAAGACCATTGAAGTTCTTGTTAAAGCTATTGATGATGATATTGTAACCGAGACAATAAAACACATCGATTTCTATGAGTTTGAAAAAGGTAAAACCCTTAAGACTCACGTTCCTATTCACCTGATCGGAAATTCCATCGGAGCCAAGGAAGGTGGAATAGTGGAGCAGAAATTGCATCTGCTTGAAATTGAGTGTTTGCCCAAGGATCTTCCTGAAGCTATAGAACTTGATATTTCTCAATTGGAAACGGGTGATTCTATTCATGTCAGTCAGGTTCCCGTAGAAGATGGTGTTAAAATCCTGAATATGGAAACCCAGACTATTGTTGTTGTTACTTCACCAAAGGCAGTTGTTGTTGAAACTGAAGACGAAGAAGAAGTTGTTGCAGAAGAAGGCGCAGCAGAATAATCTTTATTCTGATCTGTTAATTATTGGTCTGGGAAATCCCGGGTCAGTTTATGAGAAAACCCGGCATAATGCCGGGTTTGATTTGATTGAGCTGCTTTCAGAGCAGCTCAATTTGTTACTTCAGAAACCCCTTTTCCGGAATTATCTATACAGTTCTGTGCTCAAAGGGAATCGTCGAATACACCTTGTTAAACCCCTCAGCTATATGAACCGTTCTGGAGAGATCCTTCCCTATCTTATGAAGAAATATTCCCTTCAGGTCGAGAATGTTTTGATTGTGACTGACAATATGGATCTTATTCCCGGTCGGGTCAGGATGAAACCAAAGGGCTCATCGGCGGGGCATAATGGCTTGAAGTCGGTGATGCATTTTCTGGGGACAGGGGAGTTTTACAGACTTTACATCGGCATTGGAAGACCGGAGAAGGAAAGCTCAGTCGTTGATCATGTTCTGGGTCTATTTTCTCAGGAGGACCGCAGACTTGTGGACTCTGTTCTTTCCCGAGCTGCCTGTCTCATCATGAATTCGACTGAAACAGCTTTGGAGCAGCTTTTGAATGAAATCAATTCAAGATAAAGTTGAAATTCTTTTTCATGAAACCCTGAGCACTCAGTTAAAGGATAGGATTCTTCCCTTCCGGATTATCGCCGCTTTTTCAGGGGGGCCTGATTCTACGGCTTTGCTTTTTCTTCTGAAAAGATTTCAGAAAGACTTTGGTTATGATCTTGAGGCGGCTTATGTCAATCATGGAATCAGACCTCTGTCGGAAACATCCATCGAAGATAATTCTGTCAAAAAACTGACTCTAGATTTACAAATACCCCTTCATATCAAAAAATTGAGTTCCGGGCTTTTGAAGCAGTATGCCAGCAGAAAACACTGCGGCCTTGAAGGGGCGGCCCGGCTCTTTCGTTATCGTTTTTTTAAAAAATTACAAACACTCTCACCCCCAGGTTCTGTCACGGCTCTTGGCCATAATCGGAATGATCAGGAAGAAACGATCATCATGCGTCTATTCTCCGGCGCGGGACTGGATGGTTTGAAAGGAATCCCTGAAAGTAGGGAGGCTTTGATCCGCCCGCTCATACACATTGACAGAGATTCGCTCATCCAATATCTGGAATTCA
>NZ_JAQIBL010000020.1 GCF_027859075.1 Oceanispirochaeta sp.
CGGCATTAAAATGGGGAGAACTGACGGCCCTCAGATCTCTATCAGGAAAACCTTTGCCCATACTGGACGGACTCATAGCGTCTACAAGTTCTCTGGAAGGAGCCATTCTTGTCACCCGCAACACAAAAGACTTTGAAGGCTTAGCCATCCAGACCCTGAATCCCTGGCTTTAAGCGCCTTATTTAGACCGTGCATATTGAGCGGGCCAGTAAGAAAGATCGACCCCGGCTTCCTGTGCACTCAGCAGAGGAAAATAGGGATTGCGGAGCAGCTCCCGGCCCAGAAACACCAGATCCGCATCTCCTGAACTGACGACCTCTTCCGCCTGAGAGGACGAGGTGATCAGGCCGCCTCCCACCACAGGCAATCCGGTCAGATTCTTGATGATCCTGGCCGCCGGAATCTGGAAAGCCGGTCCGGCGGGGATCTTTACATTCGGTACGACACCCCCTGTGCTCACATGGACGATGTCTATCCCCTCGTCTTTGACAAGATTGATTATCTGGGCCAGGTCTTCACTTTTATTGCCCCCTTCCGCGTAGTCCAGGGCGGAGATTCTGAGGATGAGGGGATTCTCTTCCTTCCAGACCGAACGTACCGCCCTGACAATCATCCTCAGGAATTCAGCTCTCCTGGCAATATCGCCGCCGAAATCGTCGGTTCTAGTATTGGTCAGGGGAGATAGAAACTCACTGATCAGGTAGCCGTGAGCCCCGTGAATCTCCAGGATCTCATACCCCGCCTCGGCGGCCCGCAGGGCGGCATTTTTAAAGGATTCAGCGACCACGTCCATGTCCTGACGACTCATCTCCCGGGGTGTTTTGTACTCCCCATCGGCCGGATCGAAGTTGATGGGCGAAGGAGCGATGACATCCTCCCCGGGAGCACAGCACTTCCGACCCGCATGGCCGAGCTGGATGGCCGGGACGGCTCCCTCGGCCTTGATTCCTTTGACAATGTCCCGCAGGCCGGGGATATGAGAGTCGTCCCAGATACCCAGGTCCCGGGAGGAAATACGTCCCCGGGATTCCACGGCCGTGGCTTCCTGGATAATAAGAGCGGTACCGCCCTGGGCCCTCGTCCTGTAATGAAAGCTGTGCCAGGGGGTGGCCAGACCGTCAGAGCCGGCGCTGTACATGCACATGGGGGGCATGACAATCCTGTTTCTGAGAGTCACATTTTTTATATGAAGTGAAGTGAAAAGGGTATTCATCGCAGAATCTCCGTGGATATTAAGATTTATGAATCACCAAAACATAATCCAGAACCGGGTCATTCTGCAAATTTCAGAGGACCGCCGGCGGAGGGAACCGGCTTTCCGCTATAGCCCCCTGCCGGGACGTCTGGGGATGTGTACTGCCAGTGCAATAACATTGCACTGGTGATTTTTTCGCTCAGGGCCGAAGGGCTACCGCTAGGCCGCCCCTGGGACTGCCGCTTCTATCCGTCGGATAATATCATCAAAACGGGGGCTCACATATCATCTCCCCACTTGAAGTCCTCTTCCCGATTCCCGTTATCACGAACCCTCCTGGGCTGCTTCTTAACGGATTCAGCCAGTGGGCTGTACTGCCGGGTTTCGGCAAAGAGGGATTCAAGGCGGTCTAATTCACCGAGGCCTCTGAGAATCCGGATGAAGCTTTTTAGACTGATGGAGCGCTTTCCATTTCTGAAATTCGATATGAGCTGACGTGAGATTCCTCCGGCAGATTCCAAGTCGGAGTCCTTCATCCTTTTTTCTATACGGAGAACATCCATCTTTTCAGCCAGATCACGGAGGATCTCGTCATCCTTCATTAAACTATAATCCAAAAAAACCTTCTTATGTAACAATTAAGTTACATTAAACCTACTTATACTCTCTATTGTAATATTTAAATTACATAATATCAATTTAATTATTACAATATTATGCTTTGTACAGACCATTCATTCAAAATGAAACCCCAGCTTTTTCAGGCAGTCTTCCAGGCGGGAGAAGAGGATGAATTCCTGCTCCAGCCGGACTCCCGGGCCATAGCGGTTTTCCATAAGGTCCCGGAGTAGGAGTTCCTCTTCCCGAGCCAGCCCGGAGGGCATGCCATTTATCCCCTTTGGTTCCTCTCCCCAGTGAGCCTCATGATGCAGCAGAGTCTCCCTGTCCATCAGGATAGACCGGGTATGGGGAAAGAGCTTGCGAAACTGAGCCAGGATGGCAAAACCATGACTATCCAGATCGCCCCAATAGAAAAGTTCTTTCTTATGAAGCCAGGACGCTTCCGACAGGGTCCCAAAATGATAGCCCCGACCAAAAAGAACCATTGTGTCCTTCACCCGGGGGAAAGCCAGGGCACTTATATCATTTTCTACAACAACTACCCTTTTAACATCTGGCTGCATCCGGCAGAACTCATCGGAGGGAACACTGAGGTCTGAGAAAGCTCCAAAATCGCTGAAATTTCCAGGTCCACCCAAACTTCCCGATCCATCAGTCAAAAAGGGGTATCGAAAACGGATCAGCTCAGGCCGGCTCGTAAAGCCGTAACGCCTCTCAAAGTTCTTGACTCCTGAAAACCGGGAATCAATATTTGCAGGGTCCAGAAGCCGGTCGAGGAGGCTCATAAGAAGCCCCCGCCGCTGCTCGATGAATTTAGTATCTACCCCCTCCAGGGAGAGCTGCCGGACATAGATTCCTGGATTCGGGTGCTCCGTCACCCAAAGGAGAATTCTAATGAGGCGGTCAAGATCACTGGCGTGACGCAGTAGCCTATGGGGGTTCTCCAGGCTCCACGGCCGTAGGACCGGAAAGGCTGAGGAGAGCTTCTTTGAGAGGGAAAGAAACAGTTCAAACTCTTTTTTCTTCCCCAGGAATGAGAGCAAGTCTGCTGATTCTTGAAAGAGGAGGGCCGAGGGAAGAGAGTTCTCCCCCAGCTGGCGGTGATTGACCGCCCTTCTCTCCAGGGTCCAGGGAGCACCAGCGCTTTCTAATTCCAGCTGCCGAGTCCAGCGGCGCACCTCATCAAACTGGGTTGTCATCTCAGAGGAACTGGGCATCTTCAGGGGAGCCCTCAGGGGAAAGTCCACAAGTTTTTGAGCCATCTCAGAAAGGAGAGATCCCCCTTCCCAGCGTTTTAAGTACTTCTTTTTGATGCTTCCCGGCATGCCCCATGTCATTGATTCTGCTCATACTTTCTCTGCCGGTACTCCTGGATGGTGAAGTTCCGCAACAAGGAGCGCTTCCCGTTTTCATTGTGGACAAAACCGACACTGGCAACATAGGGTTCGATGATATGGATCTTCTGCAGGGGAGTAATCACCAAGAGCTGGAGGTTCAGTCTCTTAAATAGCTCCAGGCCGTACCTGGCCGATTCATCGGAGCCCCGGCCAAAGGCCTCATCGATCACGACAAAACGAAAACTCCGGGAGCGGACCTCATTGAATTCAAGGCCGAACTGATAGGCCAGGCTGGCAGCCAGGACCGTATAGGCCAACTTCTCCTTCTGCCCTCCCGACTTTCCGCCCGAGTCGGTGTGGTGTTCGTATTCGCTGTCGTCCTCTTTCCAACGCTCCGAGGCGGCAAAATCAAACCAGTTGCGCACATCCGTGACCTTACGGGTCCACTTGCGGTCCATATCACTGCTGCCCTCCCGTCCCCGGAAACGGTCGACGATCTTACGCACCTCCAGGAATTTCCTCTCTGTGTACTGCTCCCCCTGACGGCCATCCAGGCTGCCCTCGGTACAGCCCTTCAGATCCTGACGGAACTGACGGATTTCAACATCATTGGAGTTCATCGCATCCAGAATAATATAGCGGTCCTTGTTGTATTCAATGGAGGACATGGAACGGTTAATTTTCCCTATTCTGTCTTCGATATCCTTCCTCTCCCGGAATAACTGGGACTGAAAATTCGCAATTTCTTTGATGGTTTCCTCATTGAGCAGCTCCTTGAACCGCGCCTCAAACTGGGGCAGGTCGTCCCTTTGAAGCCGTTCCAACATGGCCTTATACTCATCCCCCGCTTCGATCTGCGCATCGATCTCGCTGGTTTCACTCACATAGTCCCGCCTGAAATCCTGCATGTCCCGCACAATGGCCTGGCCCAGACGGTCCTGGCGCTTCACAATCCCGTCGATCCGGGCCTGCAGCCACACACGGAGATCATGCTGCCGGGCATCACAGCTTTCTATGGTCAAATGATGCTCTCCCAGGGCCTCCTGCCGCAGGGGTTCAATGAGACGGGCCCACTCCTCCCTGGTCTTATCAGAGCCTTCCGCCAGGGCGTCCGCATTGTCCCGGAGCTCCTTGTAGTTCCTTATTTTTTCTAAAAGGGTCGCCAGGTCATCCTTGACGGAGGCCAGTTTGCTCTGGAGCTCCTGCCGTTCCTCTTCCAGAGCCTTGAGGCGGTCATAGAGAGTCTTCAGGACATCAGAAGCAGACTCCAGGGTGCGGACTTCTTTTTCCATCTTTTCTATCTGCAGTGCCAAAGGCTGCCAGTGAATCTCTTCAAAACGGGAGTAATGGCGCATGCCGATGATGGCGTTCTTTTTCTCATCCCGTAAGGAGGCCTCTTTATCGAGGAGGAGAAACTCATTTCTCAGGCGTTTCATCTCCTTTTCCACAGCTTCACGGATGACTCCCAGAGCCTCCAGCTTGGAGCGGTTCATCCAGCCCAGAACATAACGGCTTTTGTCATCGATGAGGTGACGATCGTCCTTTTCATGACGCTCTCCCCCACTCTTGATGAGTCCCTTCCGGGTCAGCCCCTTACGTGCCCGTCTCAGATCTTCCATGCTGGTGCAGCAGCTGTAGTCAAACCTCTTATGAAGCTCCCCTTCCAGCCAGTTCAGCAGGGGATGGTCTTCCTTCAGCTCCAACTTTCCCAAGAGGGAGTCCGGGGCGACGTCATAGGTCTTCAGCTCTCTCTTTTCGGAGGTCCGATAGAACACAAGGCGGCCTCTCAAACGTGTCTTATCGACCCAGGCCGCCACATCACGGTACAAACGGTCGGGAACAAGCAGGCTCAGGGCAAAGCTGTGGAGGACCCGTTCAATCGCCCCTTCCCAGGGGGCCTCATCCTCCCTGACCTTGACCAGCTCACCCGCAAAAGGAAGCTCCTCCTCCGACAGATTCAGATCATCGCAGAGACTCTCCCTAATGGCCAGCTGCCTGGAATCGATGTTGCTCTTGCGGGACTTGAGGGAGTCTATCTCATGATTCAGCTCACGAAACCTCTTGTTTTGCTCTGCAAATAAGACTGTACATTCGCTCCGCCGGTTTTCACCATCCCGGCTCTGCTCCTCCTGCTCTTGGAGCATCTCATCAAGGCGGGTACGGTTGTCCACAAAATCATCAGAGTTGCGGATCTCTGCAAGGTCTAGAGTCTGAGAGAGGGCACCGTACTCCTGGAATCGGATAAACCGGCGCTGTTTCTCCTCTTTCGCCCGGCCCCACTCGGATTTCAGCTGCTCTAAACGGTCTCCCCCGTTTTCATAGATCGCCTGTTTGAGCTTGTCCCGCTCCTCTTCCTGACCCAGATGGGCCTCTTCCATGGAGTGTACGGACGCCGCCTTTTTCTCCCTTTTCTCATCCAGTCCCCCGATGCGGTCATTCAAGAGTTCCCACTTCAACCGGGAAAAATAGGGTTCCAGTCCGTCCCGGCAGGTCCGGCTCTGCTCCAGGGTTTCACCTAAGCCGGCATGACTCACCAGGTCTGCCGCCAGGGGGGTTAAACGGCCAATCTGGGCCTTCGCCTTCAAGACCGTTTCATGAGAGCGGTTCAGGTCATCAAAATGAGTGATCAGAGCCTCCAGGCGAGGGGCCACTTCGAAGGCCTCCAGCATGTGCTCCCGTACAAAGGAGGTCAGATTGCCAATGGACTTCATAGAGACGGTCTGGTGAAAGAGATCCAGGGCCTGCTCGTTCTGCAAGCCGAAACGACGGCGGAAGGCGGCACTGTAGGGAGGGAAATTATCATAGGGAGGCTCCGTGTGATCCAGGCCTCTGAGCTGTTTTTTTAGGGTATTGATGTCCCCTCCAAAGCCGGAGAAATGCTCTTTGATGCTGAGCTCGTCGTCGGAAACAAGGTAGAGCCGGGAAGGTTGAGACCCGCTGTCCTTCTGCCAGAAGACCTGTGCGAGGGTCACCACCTGGTTAAAACCCTCATTGCGGAACAGCCCTAAAAGGACCGAAAAGCTGCTGCGGTCCCGCAGAGGAACAGGTTTGGCCGCATGGCCCTCATCGCTGCGCTCTGACTTGTAGTAGCCCATCACATAGGAGCGGAGGGATCGCTCCTTCTTCTCCGCCCCGGCGGCCTTGTTGTAGCGGATCTTACCGGGAGGAACCAAGAGGGTTGTCACCGCATCCACCAGGGTGGACTTTCCCGACCCGATGTCTCCCGTGAGCAGTCCATTATCCCCCCGCAGTGGGAATTCCCACACCGTATTATGAAAGGTCCCCCAGTTGTAGAGCTCCAGCTTATCCAGGCGGAATCCAGCCTTGCCGTCGTCGTCTGAAAACTCCAAAAAGTCATTCTGACCGTTCATTCCGCCTCCTCCTCAGAGTCGTTGTCATCAGAATCATCCCCCGCGGGATCCTTCACACCAGAGTGGGAAGCATACTCCTCGAGCTTCAGATCAAGCTCATTCAGCCACTGGGCGTCCACAAAGGCTTTTAGAATCCGCTTGATCTCCACCTTTTGTTTCTCATCCCCCAAAAAGCGTAGAAAGCCCATGTCCAGGACCTTTTTCATGTAACCCTCGACCTTGCGGACAAACTGTACCTCGTTTATCCCCGCCGGAAAATAAACCGCCATCATATCAACAATTTCCTGTCTATCCAGAATGATCCTGACCTCCCCGCTCCCCGCGTCGTGTTCGGCCATCTTCCGCCGCAAGAGGGCCAACAGCAGGCTCACCGGATAGGAGAGGGGTCGTCTGCTGATCAGCCGGGGTAGACCTTCCTCATCCTCGCCCTCCTTGTTTTTCAGATAGGCGAATCCTTCATCCTCGAAAATCACCAGATCCAGGGCCATGCGGGCCAGGTAGTCACTCAGCTCTCCCTGATACTGTAAAAGCTGCTGCCATCGGGCGGGGTTATCCTCACGGCTGATCACCGATTTCATCAGGCTGATCAGGAGAACAGAGAAAAGGGTTTCATTGTCCTGTGTGTCCATTGTTTGTCCTGTTAAAAAGTATGCGGGGGATGCTAGCGCTGCGGAGAATCCCCTCCCGGTCGGTCCAGCGGATCTCTTCCTTTATCTTATCATCAATGATGGCCGACAGGCTGTCTTCAGCAATGGAGAGATAGGCCACCAGTTCAGCCAAACCCTCTTCCAGGGGATGCTGGACAAGTATGTCTCCCAGGGACGCCTGGTCCTGTTTCTGTACAAACCGGCGAATATTGCCCTTTAACCGCTTCTTGTCTACCACCACCTGGTTAAAGAGAACCTCATCGTCCAAAACCGTCATGTCCGCCGCCTCAAAATGGGCGGTCAGTTCATGGGAGAGGGGCGGGGAAAACAGGGGGTGTTCCATGGGCAGACGGACCTCCGGTCGAAACCCGTTCATGGACAGAAACACACCCTCGGGACTCGCACCCCGGATCTTCAGAGCCTTCTGTTCGATGCCGTCCAGGAGCCGGCTGATCCTCCGGTTCTCGTAAAAACTCTTATCATCTAAGAAACGGCGGAGCTGCTGGCTGAGGCGGGCCACGGTCCGCTGGGTCTGCTCTCCTGCCAGCATCCAGTCAAAGTGTATCCTCTTAAACCTCTCCGATTCTTCCAGATCCTTAACAGCATCAAGGGCACAAACCGCATCCAAAAGATCAGACAACTCCTCCTGACTGACCGAGGACATCAAAAACCCCCAGAAGGCGGAAAAGCTCTGCCCCTCGTCTGAACCGGAGATGGTATCCCGCTCTCCCAGCAGTATCTTGAGGAGGCTGCTTTTATCCCCGGTCCAGGAGGCAATTTTCTCCCTGGTGTCCCGGTCCAGATCACGGAAGTTCTGTTCCACCGCCCTGAAATCGCTTAAGAGCTCCCCCGACTGACGCTGAAACTGAAGGAAACGCTCCCGTACCTCACGATCGGTCAACAGAGGGATATACCCCTCTCTCACACGGCGGATCTCCTCATCGATCTTCTGTTTTTCCTCCTCCAGCCTGGCTACCCGGGACTCCTCGTCCTCTTCCATGCCATTGACGATCTGCTTGAGCAGTTCGATGCTGGAAAACAGGCGGCTTTCGGTTCCGATGAAGGCCCGCTCAAAGAGCTCTCTCATCCACTGCAGAGCCTTTTCACTGGCAGGAGTCAGGTCAAAATGGGGTTCATCCCTGCCGGGGGGGTAGAATTTCCTGAGCCAGCCCCTGTCGTTCCGGCTCCACTCGCTTAGATATTCAGAGGCACTCCGGGGAAAGCGGTCTTCCGACTCCATCTCCCTCAGGGAGTAGAGGTAGTCCTCCAGGAGCATCAGGATTTCGGGCTCACTGATCTGCCGGATCTTTACATCCGAAAAAACCTTATCCAAAAAGCCCGCGATAAGAGGACTGTTCTCGGCCGCCATCAGGCGCCAGGCGGGGTGACTTTTCCTCATGTGTTTCAGTTCAAAATAATCCAGGGCCATAGGCATCACATTCTACCAGAACTCTTGATTTCATGAAAGAACTTCAGAATTGACAAATCAGACCTGTTGCCCCAGTCATCACAACAGGATATTCTCCTACTCATGAAATCAATGAGAGCTGCTTTTAACTCAACGCGTATAGAACGGTACGGGCTCTTTCTTCTGGTAATGATGCTCTTCGGCCTGGGTGGCGGACTCTTTAGAGGGGTCCAGGACAACTACCTGGCCTTCCTGGGAATCGATGAGGCCGGACGGGGAGTGGTCGAGTTTTTCAGGGAACTCCCGGGACTCCTCCTCTTCCTCCTATTAGCCCTCTTATACAAAATGGCTGAACGTTACATCATCCGCCTGGCCCTGGGATTTTCGGTCGCAGGTATGCTTGGATTTCTGGCCATCGGCACAGGGATCGTACCCGCCGTTTTCTGTCTGACCCTCTGGAGCCTGGGAGAACACCTCATCATGCCGGTACGCCAGTCCTATGCCATTCACTCCGCCGAACCCGGCAAGGAAGGCATGGCCATCGGTTTTCTCCGGGGAGTCGTAAATGCAGGTCAGGTGGTCGGCCTGGCTCTGGTTCCACTTATCTTTCTCTTGCCCCAGGTGCAGAGAGACAGGGATGCCGGTGGCCGACTGGGTTTCGTCATCGTCTTTACGGCGGTGGGCTTTATGATCCTTCTGGCACTGACCGCCGCCTTCGGCATGGTGCAGTCCCAGGGCAAGCTGCAAAGAAAGAGGCTCTACTTTGACAGAAAATACAAAAAATACTACGGCTTGGAAATGTTTTATGGGGCCCGGAAACAGGTGTTTCTCACATTCGGCCCCTACCTTCTGATCCTCCATTACGGGGCTCAAACCGAATATCTGGCCAGCCTTTTAGGTATCTGCGCCCTGTTTAATATCTTCTTTACACCCCTGATCGGAAGGCTCATCGACCGATTGGGCTACAGAACCATCATGATCGGCGATACGGTGATCCTCTTCTTTGTCTGCCTCCTCTACGGCTTTGCCCACCGGATTTTCCCCAGGGAGGTCGCCATCTGGGTGGTGAGCATCAACTTTGTGATTGACTGGATTGTCTCTAACGCCAGCATGGCCGCCAGCGTCTATGTCAGCCGGATCAGCGAGGGCAAGGAGGAGATGACCGCCGCCCTGTCCACAGGGATCTCCATCAACCACCTCATCAGCGTGATCATCGCCTTTGGGGGCGGATTTCTCTGGAAATTCTTCGGTGTTGAGTGGCTCTTTATTCTGGCCGCTGTGATGGCCGTGGCAAACTCCCTCTTTGCCATGACCGTTCCCAGGGTACAAGCCCACAGCCTCAAAAACCCAGTTGAAGAGGCCGTTCCCGGGGTTTAGGAATTATAGATGACAGGCATCTTGCCCTTCCACTTGTTCCACAGAGGCTCCTCAGTGAACAGCTCCGCCATACAGTGAGCCACATTGATGCGGCCGGTCTTGCCCGGGTCAAAGAGGGCACTGCGAATGGGAGAGGGATGCAGGCTGTAGGCAGAGACCTCCCCTTGGTCAATGAGGGTATCCGGCCTGAGAACAGACCATTCGATCCTGCGTCTCTACGGTCGTTTCCAATACGGCCGTGCGTCTCTACTCCGTGGTGTTATTATCATTTCCCCAATTTGAAGGATTATTCTTTATGTATTGACGGATAAGGTTTAATTCATTTTCATCACGGATAATTCGGTCATGGAAACGAGGTTGCCATACCGGGATTCCTGGGGTATGACGTAATTCATTAATTGATTTTGTGGCCGATGATTTAAAACCAGCGACAAATGATGATATTGACCGGGGTAACCGTTTGATATTGATTCCATTCATTTTATCAACGATATCCGTATCGTCAATGCAATCCGTAGAGACGCACGGCCGTGCGTCTCTACGGTCGTTTCCAATACGGTCGTTTCCAATACGGTCGTTTCCAATACGGTCGTTTCCAACGTTCTTTTTAATTATAACAACACCATGAATATGATTCGGCATAATGCAATATTCATCACACAATAATTCTGCACGAATTTCAAATGATTTTAACCATTCGAATCCTACAATATTCCCTATTTCCGAGAGAACCATTCTACCCCGTGTAACATCCCCGAACAAACATTCCCTGCTTTTTGTACAAATGGTAATAAAATAATATCCCGGGGAAGAATAATCCCAGCCTTTCAACCGGGAGGACTCTATGCGATATTGATTTTTATACAGGGTCATGATTTATGCCTCTTGATCGTTGCGATGCACAGCCGTGGGTTTCTACTCTTTTTTTAATCTTTCTTCTCTTTAACACGGCATGGACGCCGGGCTTTTTGGGAAGCAGAGATTTTAAGATCACTCGCTCATTTATTGTAACATGTTTTTGAAAAGCATTGGTGCGGTATTGCCCATAGCTACTTTTATACACAATATACATATGACTCAGAGTCCCCATATTAATCCGTGAATGTGGATGCAAACAGCATAATTCAATTATCGCTGATAAACCTGATTAATACCCACTGCCCGGGCTGGTCACTCCGCTGCGCTGCGTTGCTCGCCCATGCGGCCCGGGAGTGCAGCGGCAGGCCCCCTTCCTGCCCGGCAGAGCGGCCGAGCGGAGCAGCCCTTAGGCCCTCAGCCGGAAAACTACCGTAGCGTGCGCAGGTAGAACCCAATAGATCTGCAGGAACCCTTAGGCCTAACCTGTTAATCACCGAGGCCCTTTGGCCTTAATAAAAGCAACACCGAAGCTCTAAATGAGCTTCGGTAGATTAAAAGCCCCAAACCTCGGTAGCCATCAATAATTAGCCTCGATAGCTATCTACAATCGACACGGCTGGCACAAGAAGGTTCCCGGTTAATAACATGGCCCTTACAAAAAATCATCAAGGCTCTAAACAAAGCAGGAAAGATTAGACTATTTTTAGACTCTCTGGTATTATCTTTGCCTATGAGCAAATATCCATTTAAAGACATCGAAGCCACATGGCAGAAATACTGGGAAGAGAATAAAACTTTCAAAGTCACTGAAGATCCTGCCTTCCCCAAGGACAAGCGAGCCTATGTCCTGGACATGTTCCCCTACCCTTCAGGAGCCGGCTTACACGTTGGCCACCCCGAAGGTTATACGGCCACCGACATTTACTGCCGGTATCTGAGAATGAACGGATTCAACGTTCTCCACCCCATGGGATTCGACTCCTTTGGTCTCCCCGCGGAAAACTACGCCATCAAGACGGGAACTCACCCGGCCATTACAACAGAAGCCAATATTCAGAACTTTCTGGTACAGATAAAGGCCCTCGGTTTTTCCTATGACTGGGACAGAAAGGTCTCGACCCATACAAGCGAGTACTACCACTGGACTCAGTGGATTTTTCTCAAACTCTTTAAGGCGGGACTGGCCTACGAGTCGGACATGCCGATCAACTGGTGTCCCGACTGTAAGACAGGCCTGGCCAACGAAGAAGTTCTGGATGGACGATGCGACCGCTGTGGTCATCAGGTGGAGCGGAAAAACCTGCGCCAGTGGGTGTTCAAGATCACAGAATACGCAGACAAGCTGCTGGAAGATCTGGATACCCTGGACTGGCCTGACTCGGTCAAGGCCATGCAGCGCAACTGGATCGGTCGCTCCGAGGGGGCCAATGTTATTTTCAAGACTGAAAAGACAGGGGACTCCATCGAGGTGTACACCACCCGTCCGGATACACTCTTCGGGGCGACCTATATGGTTCTGTCTCCCGAGCATACTCTGGTTGAAAAGATCACCACTCCCGAACACAAAGAGGCGGTAGAGGCCTATGTGGTCCAGGCCAATCTGAAGTCCGATATGGAAAGAACAGAACTGGCCAAGGATAAGACGGGTGTTTTCACGGGATCCTATGCTATCAATCCCCTGAACGGTGAAAAAATTCCTGTATGGGTGGCCGACTATGTTCTTATATCTTACGGATCGGGAGCCATCATGGCTGTTCCTGCCCATGACGAGAGAGACTGGGAGTTTGCTAAAAAGTTCAATCTGCCCATCATTGAAGTCCTCTCCGGCGGCAATGTGGAGGAAGAGGCTTATACCGGCGACGGTCCCCATGTGAACTCGGGTTTTCTGGACGGTCTGGGAAAAGAAGAGGCGATTAGCAAGGTCATTTCCTGGCTGGAAGAGAAAAGCATCGGTAAGGGTGCGGTCAACTATAAGCTCCGTGACTGGATTTTCAGCCGCCAGAGATACTGGGGTGAACCGATTCCCCTGGTCCACTGCGAAAAATGCGGGATTGTCCCCGTTCCCGAAGACCAGCTCCCCCTGGTCCTGCCTCCTACTGAAAACTTTGAACCCTCGGGCACGGGAGAATCTCCCCTGGCCAATATCACCGACTGGGTAAACTGTGAATGTCCCGAATGCGGTGGTCCTGGAAAACGGGAAACCAACACAATGCCCCAGTGGGCGGGAAGCTGCTGGTATTTCCTGCGCTACATTGACCCTCATAACAGCAAGGCCCTGGTGGGCAGGGAAGCCGAAGACTACTGGATGCCTGTGGACCTCTATGTAGGCGGTGCGGAACATGCTGTTCTTCACCTGCTCTATGCCCGTTTCTGGCACAAAGTTCTCTTTGACCTGGGAATTGTACAGACCAGCGAGCCCTTCCAGAGACTCATCAACCAGGGGATGATCACATCCTTTGCCTATCAGAGAAAAGATAAATCACTGGTGGCTACAGACCTGGTGGATGAAAAAGACGGAAAATTTATTGAGATCTCCACAGGAGAAGAGTTGAGCCGGGTCATCGCCAAGATGTCCAAAAGTCTGAAAAACGTCATAAACCCCGACGATATAATCCAGGAATTCGGGGCCGACTCGATGAGGATGTATGAGATGTTCATGGGGCCCCTGCAGGTCTCCAAACCCTGGCAGACCAAGGGTCTTGTGGGAGTAAACAGATTCCTCAACAGGGTCTGGGACATTGCCGAAAGAGAGATCAGTGACGAAGAGCCCTCCAAAGAGATGGTGAAGGTCCTTCATAAATCGATCAGAAAGGTCACGGAAGACACAAGAGACCTGGAGTTCAATACAGGTATTGCCCAGATGATGATCTTCATCAATGAGGCCTATAAACTGGAAAAATGCTTCAGGAAGCTCTGGGAACCCTTTGTGCTCCTCATCGCTCCCTACGCCCCTCACCTGGCGGAAGAGATGTGGAAAAAACTGGGAAAGAAAAACACCCTGGCTTTTGAACCCTGGCCTCAGTGGATCAAAGAATTCACGAAAGACGACGAGAAAGAGATCGTCGTTCAGATCAACGGAAAGCTGCGCTGCAAGATGATCCTACCTGCCGGAACAAGTCCTGCAGAAATGAAAGCGGCAGCCCATGCCCAGGAGAGGGTGAAGGAACTGACCGAGGGAAAAACCATCGTCAAGGAAATCGCCGTTCCCGATAAACTGGTGAATATTGTTATCCGATAACTTGATTGTAATTTTATATAATAAGTAATCCCCCAAAGCCTGCCAGGTTCGGGGGATTTTTTTTAATAAAGGAGGAGAGATGCACAGAGAGATCAAACTGGACCCTAGCTGGCTGGCTGTATTAGCCGGCGAATTCGAAAAATCCTACATGGAAGATCTCCACCAGTTCCTTCTGGAAGAGAAACAGAATGGGAAAATCCTCTTTCCTCCGGGAAGCCAGATTTTCTACGCCCTGGACCGTACACCCTTCGAGGATGTAAAGGTCGTGATACTGGGGCAGGACCCGTACCACGGTCCGGGACAGGCCCATGGACTCTGCTTTTCTGTCCAGCCCGGAGTAAACCCGCCTCCCAGCCTTGTGAATATCTACAAGGAGATGGAGAGTGATCTGGGCTTGAGGGCTCCCGGGCACGGCTGTCTCTCCAGCTGGGCCGATCAGGGGGTCCTGCTTCTGAACTCAGTACTGACCGTGGAGGCCCATAGGGCGGCTTCCCACCAGGGCCGGGGGTGGGAACAATTTACCGACAGAGTCATCAGGGAGCTGGAAGAAAAACGGGAACATCTTGTTTTCATACTCTGGGGAGCCTATGCCCGGAAAAAAGGAAGCTTTATCAGACGAGACAGACATCTGGTCATCGAAAGCCCCCACCCCTCTCCCTTGTCATCCTACAGGGGATTCTTCGGGAGTAAACCTTTCAGCCGGACCAATGCCTATTTAGAGGAAACGGAACAAGCCCCGGTCGTGTGGGAGTTGCCTGCAAGTGTCAGCATCCAGACAGCCTCCCCATGATCATCCACCTGAATTTCAACAACAGATTCTGATGCGGGGTTATAGAGGCTGGTGTGGCCCTCAGGGAATGTAAATTCCAGGGTACGGCCATCAGAAACAACAGGTTCCTGCAGTAAGGACCTGAAATACCAGGAGCCCTCTGGTAAGGTCAGATTTACCCTATAGAGAGTCTTAGGACGGATATACCAGCTTCGCATCTCCTGCCGGCCCAACTGGCGCATCAGGAGTTCATGGTCTGTCTGCCAGGGATTGTCCAGTGTACCCATCTCCTCCAGAAAGCGAGAACAGTTGAATCCCTCCAGATTCACCCCTGCCTGAAGAATCCTCATAAGGATGGAAATAGACGCTCCTTCTTTATAGCTGATGTCTCCTCGGTCCTTCAGAGAGGAAACATAGACTCCCCAGGGGGCTGGACTCAGGCCCGGCTGCCAGGAGGGAGGAGTTAAAAGCAGCAGAAGCTCCACTTCCTTGGGCCACTCCATAGAGATTTTCCGGGGGATACCTTCTGACCAGTCCAATTCTTTCTCTTGAAATTCTCCGCTGAAGGATCCCATTTCCAGGGACCAGATTCCTTTGAGAGATTTTTGCAATGGAGTGGGAGAGACGGGAATATCAATAGTCACCTCCTTCTCTGGTGAGAGAAGAGAGCAGGCTCCGAGAAGAAGAGTGAGACAGACGATGAGAATCGGTGTAACCTTCATGACAGGATAACAGGAAAAATGAAGCTTCTGATTCAAAGCTAATTGCAGTTGAACTTATATTGATGGGTGTATTGAAGATGACAACGACTTGAGCTGCCGAGTATAAAGAGCACGGACTTCCTGGAGGTAATCCCTGTTTTCTTTACTTCGGTAATCAGGATAAGTCCATTCCAGTTCCCGAAACGCCCCTTTCTTATACTGGAGCGTCAATTCGCCGTAGATCCCCCCGGCTCATGGGGATGCGATGGGCGTTGTTCTTGGTTGTAGCCAGAATAAATTTACTTTGGCTGAGGATACCCGGGTCCAGATTGATGACCCGTCCTTCACTCCGGAGGAAACGGTTTTCAACCGCATTGCTTTTAATCTTTATGTCTGCCAGAGACTCAGGATCAATAAGAGTGAGAAAGGAGCAGAACACCCGGTACAAAGGGGCGCCCATTTCGGCCTTGTAGTACTCTGTATAGCTAAACTCCACCGCTTCGCTGCAGCTGTCCGTCTCCCCCCAGAGGACTTTCAGCTTTATCTTCAAGGCATTCAGCAGTGTCAGGTCGGAGATCAGGATTCCCATAACCAGCTTCTCGGGAGCATACGCTTTTACTTCACCCATATTATCCTCCTTGCAAAAAACCCCTCATTGCTACAATCATGACCTATGGCCTCTGAATAAATGTTGTCACTTTATCCATATTCGTTGATAATGACTAGTATGAGTCAAATAGAATTGTTTACAGCCAAACTGGAAGAAGCTTTGATGGCCAAGGCGTCGTATCTGGTAAAGGAAGAAATACCCCAGCTCCAAGAGCAATGCCGGACTTTCCAGTCTGCCTTTACAGGTATATATAAAGTTTTTTTGGAAAAGAGTCTGATCCAGGAAGATCAGTATGACTATGAGGCGAAGATTTCAGACCTGAAGTCACCTCCTTCTGATTCTTTTGCAGAATCCGATATGTTTGTCCAGATGAACCTCCGCCTTCAAAACTACATGAGTCAGCTGGATTTTATGAATAACTTCTTTTTCATGAGTCCTGAATCCCTCAACCTGAGGGGGATCAAAAACGTTCTGTCCCTCATTGACTACTTTCACTGGAGCGAACTCTCTGTCAATTCTTCCCATCTGATGAGCCGCACTCTTGCTTTATATGTTGAGAAGATAAAACAGACAGGAGACACGATGGCCCTCAACATTTTAGCCAATTCCATTAAAGTTCTCAAAGACATTCAAAAATCCATCAAGATAATCCTTAAAAAGATTTCCCAATATTCACGTCAGAATTACAAACTTCAATGCCGGGTCAATGTTCTGAATAATATGACTCTTGACCCCAGCAGGATAAATTCCGATCTGTCCGGGACCTTGCAGGCCATCAAGTTTGAGTTTCCTCTCAAATGGGAGGGAAATCCATTCTTCAGAGAACTGGTAGAAGAAATTCTTCAGGAAGATTATTCAGCCCAGGGTGAAACCCTTAAGGAGAATGTTCTAAAATCCCTGCAGGTCAAAGAAAAAGTTGTTAAAAAAAAGAAAATTGACAAGTCTGCAGTAATGAAACAGGAATTGCTCCTCCTTATTGGAGAACTGGCCAAGATATATATTCCTCTTGAGACCATCATTATCAGGCTGGATGACAACTCCCGAATTCTGGATGAAAATCTCAAGTCACTGGCCCAGAAACTCTCCCGCTGGTTTCAGAGGGTCATGCGGAATAAAAATGAGATGTTCTATGAAATCAGTTCCAATGCCGGTGGGAAAAGCACGGAAAAACTGAATTTCACCTCCTATCTGAACTGGATCAGAATGAAAGCCTCTTTCTATAAGAATCTGAACAACAAGACCAGCACGAGTTACTTGAGAGCCGCCGATTCGGATCTGACCCAGCTGGAAGAATTTCTTGATAAAAATCAGCAGGAGCTGAAAAAAATCATCAACAAGCTGGCTGCGCTGGAACGCTTCTTCAAAGAAGAATCAGATAGTGAAATTCGAAGTAAGATGAAAGGATACAAGGCAGAACTGCAGCAGATGAAGATGGTGGTGAGCAAAATTGTAGCCGGGCTGAAAGAATACCTGGTGCAGCTGGAAGAAATGGAGCAGCTGAAAGCCCTTGGGATTGACCCTAATCAATAAAATCAGAACTTCCAGCCCTCATAAATAATTTACTTTATTAATTCCCCTTCCATGACTCGGAAAGACTCAACTCAACTGTGATACAGTCCAAGGATTCTGAAATCTTCTGTCAATCCTGTGATTTTCTCCACGGCCTGATCAAAAACAGCCCGATCTTCAGGGATCTCCAAATCGATGTAAAACATATAAGACCATGGTTTTCCGTGTATGGGCCTTGATTCCAGTTTTTTCATATTCAGCTTGTACTCCGAAAAAACAGAGAGACAGGATGACAGAGAACCGGCTTCATCAGGCAGGGAGAAGACCAGAGAGGCTTTATCCACAGTCTGATCAATTCCAATCATGTCCTTTCGGGCCACTACGGCAAAACGTGTATAATTATGGGGATTTGTTTCGATACCATCGGCAAGAATCTCAAGTCCATAAAAGCCTGCAGCATCCGCACCGGCAATGGCCCCGATGGTGAAATCATTCTCTTGAGAGACATAAGAGGCTGCTCCGGCAGTATCATAGAAGGAGACGGCCTCTATCCCTCTTTTCTCCAGAAACTCAGCACATTGGGACAGGGCCTGGGGATGGGAGTAAACCTTCTTGATGCCTTCGAGACTGGTCCCGGGTCTGACCAGGAGATTATGACGGATTCTGATCTTGATCTCCCCGCAGATTCTCAAATCGGGATAGCGATAGAGAAGATCGTAGTTTTCAAGAATAGATCCTGCAACGGAATTTTCCAGAGGAACAATACCCCAATCGGCATCTCCTGAAAGAACGGAGCGGAAAATATCAGAGAAATGGGGGACAGGAACAGCGTCGACCGAGCTGCCGCTGAAATAAGTTTTGACAGCCAGCTCGCTATAGGCTCCATGGATTCCCTGAAATGCCGCTCTGGGGCTGGAATTTTCGGTTCTTGATAAGACACCCGCCTCCTGAACAGCAGTGACCAGAGCCTGATGTCTCTTATCTGGAATGCGGGAGAGTTCCTTCCCGACGACGGAACAGAGAGTCTCCATGTCACCCATGAGCTTCTCAAACTGTTCGGGATAAAGGGACTGGGGACCGTCGGAGCTTGCGTTATCTGGGTCGGGGTGAACTTCAATGATGAGTCCATTGGCTCCCGCAGCCACACCAGCCAGAGCCATGGGAAGAACCTTGTCTCTCAGACCGGTTCCATGGGAGGGGTCGACTATAACAGGGAGGTGACTGAGTTTCTGAACAACCGGAATGGCCGACAGATCCAGTGTATTTCTGGTCATGGTTTCGAAGGTTCTGATTCCTCTTTCACAGAGGATCACCTTGTCCGTACCAGAAGCCAGCAGGTATTCTGCGGCCATCAGCCATTCTTCTATAGTGGCAGAAAGGCCCCTTTTAAGAATGACAGGCATTCCCATGGAACCGACTTTTTTGAGGAGTTCAAAGTTTTGCATGTTCCGGGCGCCAATCTGAAATATATCAATATATTCCTTCATCATATCCGCATCATTGGGGGAGACAATTTCTGTGACGACAGGCATTCCGGTCAATTCACCGGCTTCCTTCAGATAACGGCAGCCTTCTTCTCCCAGCCCCTGGAATGAGTAGGGAGAGGTTCGTGGTTTGAAGGCCCCCCCCCGCAGGATGACGGCACCGGCTTTTTTGACAGCCAGGGCTGATTCAATGATCTGTTCCCGGGATTCAACGGCACAGGGACCGGCCATAACAACGACCCGATTTCCACCAATGGTCACAGGACCGATATCAAAGACTGTATCTTCTTTTTTTAGTTCCCGGGAAGCCAGTTTATAGGGCTTGGTAATGGGAATAACCTGAGCCACTCCGGGGAGGAGCTCTATCTGCCTGATATCCAGAGAAACCGAACCCACAGCTCCGAGAACCGTTTCTTTTTCACCGATGATTTCCCGGACTTTCAGGCCCTTGGACTCCAGATATCTCTGTATATGCTTTTTTTCAGCATTCTGAACCGTATTATGCAAAACAATAATCATGGCGGTATTTTAGTTTATTTTACTACGATGTGCCATAAGGAGAGTGACATTCTTGATAGATTTAATTTCAGGCAGGGGTATCAGTTGAGAGCCGAAATCCTCCGGAATAATTCCTTCCTCCAGGCTGATGCGGTAAGACTGGATTTTTGAAATATAATTCAGAGTCATCTTTGGTGTCCGGCTGTCGTTAACCCGGTTTGGTCCGGCATTGTACATGGCAAGAGCGGTCACTTCATTACCACCCATATCAAGACAGTACCGCAGGTAGGCAATACCCTGGGGAATATTGATTTCAATCTTAAAAAAATCCTCTTCCCTCAGGTTGGGAAATGACTTTGAGTTCAGCTGAAAGAGGCCTCTGTCGGTTGAGTTTTTATTCTCGTTAACTGCATATGGATTAAAACGGCTCTCCGAAAAGGCCAGTGCAAAGGCCAGCTCGGGAGGAATATTATATTTTACCGCTTCATCATAAATCATCCGGGCAATTTTCTCATTTCCTGTGACGATGGTAAAATAGTCCAGATGACGTTCTCTTGTCAGAACAGGATCTCCGGTTATGCTGTTCATTGCCCCGTATACGGCACTGTTTAAAAAGGCTTCATATTGCTCAAGGCTCAATTCTGCCTGTTCAACATCCAGGGTCTTATGGCTTAAACAGCCGGTCAGAAATAATCCGATCCAGGCGATATAAGTTATTCTGAGTAATTTCATCATTCTCCCAACAGTATCCGGTCCTCAATGGATTTAAAAAGGACCAATTTTTTTAATTGATTCAATGCTTCGAAAAAAGAAGCTTTAAATCGTCTGAGAATATTCATGTAAACAACGGCCTTACTCAAGACAAGAAATCTTCAATATGGGAAGAAAACTCATTTATTTCATGGAATTGATGACTCTTTGGTGGTATACAAAGGTTACGCATAATGGAAAAGCAGAACAGACTGAAAAAAATCTTCCCCGAAATCTCAACCTTAAGCTTTGGGGGATGGGCTTTAGGTGGAGAATACTGGGGCCCTCAGATCCATAAAGACTCTGTGCGGGCGCTGCATAGGGCGCTGAATCTGAAGGTGAATCATTTTGATACGGCTCCAGTCTATGGAAAAGGACGTTCGGAGCAGCTGATAGGCCAGCAATTTAAAAAGATCAGGTCTACTATTTCACTGGGAACAAAAACCTTTTACACCACTCCCCAAAAAATGAAAGCCAGCCTGGAAACAAGTTTGAAGAGGATGCTCACCGATTATATTGATATTTTTTACATTCACTGGCCTCTGGGGGGCGAAGATATGAGACCGGGAATGGAAATGCTGGAGACTCTTCGGCGGGAAGGAAGAATAAGGGCCATCGGGGTCAGCAACTTTTCAGCTGATCAGATCCGGATGGTGGAAGAAGCCGGAAGAGTCGATGTGTATCAGGGTGGATATAATCTTTTCTGGCCAGTCCTTGAAAAAGAGGTTCTCCCCTACTTAAGGGAACACTCCATAGGCTTTATACCCTATGGAGTTCTGGCTCAGGGGATACTGACGGAAACAGGGATGCAGCATCTGGAATCAAACCATAAGGGATACAGACAGAAAATGATGCTGTACCGGGATGATCTGCGGGACAGAATCAAATCCTGGCTGAAAAGACTCCTGGCCGAAAGCCGCAGAACAGGAATCCCTCTGGAACAGGCAGTTACTTTTTTCTCTTTTAATCATGTTTCTGCCGATACTGTATTACTGGGAGTCAGAAACAGAGAGCAGGCAGAAAGAAATTTTCAGCCCTTACCAGAAAGACTGCCTCCCTCATTCACTGAGCTGCTTTTGAGCATAAACAGCGAGGCGGCAGACCTGGCTCAGGGTATGACAAATCTATTTAATCATAAAAGTTGATGTACTTCCTGTAACGTGGGATAATACAAAGGGGTTTAATCTATGATGAAGAAAGTCCTATACGCAGAAGATGAGTTTACCAACAGAAAAATACTTGAAATAATCTGCCGGAAGATGAACTTAGAATG
Source organism: Oceanispirochaeta sp. (assembly GCF_027859075.1). Taxonomy (NCBI): domain Bacteria; kingdom Pseudomonadati; phylum Spirochaetota; class Spirochaetia; order Spirochaetales; family Spirochaetaceae; genus Oceanispirochaeta; species Oceanispirochaeta sp. The sequence goes on from NZ_JAQIBL010000020.1 coordinate 21,647, forward strand.
CATCCTTGCAGAAGATGGTCTTCAGGCCCTGGAACTGTACCGGAAAGAATCTCCGGATCTGGTCATCCTGGACCAATATATGCCCGGATACAATGGTGATATTGTTGCCGAGAAAATTCGGAAAAAAGACAAGCTGACACCGCTGGTTGCGATAACCAGCGATGATGAGGCGGTGTCCCTTCTGGAAGAAACCGGCTTTAATCGGGTTCTGGTAAAACCTGTTAAAAACAAAGACTATGAATCACTTCTCAATACTTACCTGGAGTAACATGTGCTGAAAAAAAAGACGACTCTCTTTCTTATCTTGTTCATTCTGATCGTATCCCTTCTTTTTGGGGATGATCAGTCGGAACTGACTATAAATTTTTCTCCTTCTTCTCTCTCTCTCAATCCCCAATTGGGTTACACCACGGCAGAAGCCCAGATATTTACAGCCCTTTATGAAGGATTGGTATCCTATCAGCCCGTCACACTGCAGCCGGAACCGGGGATGGCAGAATCCTGGACAATATCTGAGGATGGACTGGTTTATACCTTTCACCTGAGGGATGGGCTGAAGTGGAGCAATGGGGAACCCCTGAATGCCTCCGATATCAGAGACTCCTGGGTAAAACTTCTGACTCCCGGTAAAAAGGCCGATTATGCCTCCCTCCTGGATGTTATTAAGGGAGCCCGTGCCTATCGAACCGGTACTGCTTCGGAGAAAGACCTGGGGGTGGAAACCCCGGACAATCAGACTCTGATCATTCATCTTGTCAATAAAGTACCCTATTTTCTTCAGATACTCTGCCATTACAGCTTTGTACCGATTCATCCGAGCCTGGATGACAGTGGTCTCTGGTGGGAAGAGAGCACAATCCCGGTCAATGGGCCTTACCAATTTTCCAGAAAACCCGAAAAAAACAAGCTCGTCCTGGAACAGAATCCTGAATACTGGGGCAGGGAAAAGGTTAAAATAAACAAGATCAACATTCAGTTCAGCGACGATCCTGCCGAACTGATGGAACAGTTCAGGCTCTATGAAGTCGACTGGGTGGTTTCAGGATGGGGAAACGAAACCATCGATCCCGGTCGTCTGGTCCTTCATCCCCTCTTTGCCACCAGTTATTTTTATTTTAACAACCAGGAAAAGCCCTGGGATGACCCACGGGTCCGTACAGGTCTGACCCTCCTGCTGCCCTGGGATGAGATCAGAGGCAGCGAATACCTGCCCACAAGCAGACTGGTCCCTGAAATCCCGAATTATCCGCAGTTCAAAGGCATAGAAAAAGCAGAGGTTGAAAAGGGCCTGGCTCTTCTTGAAGAAGCAGGTTATCCCAAAGGAAAAGGATTGCCTCCCATCAAGATAAGGGTACCCTATGGGGATGCTGAGAATCTGAAATTGATGAAAGAAAACTGGGAGACTCATCTGGAAACGGAAGTCATCATCGAAGTGGTTCCCTTTCCCCGATATTTCTCCTCCCTCAAGGAACCTGATTACACCCTGGGTCAGATCACATGGATCGGAGACTATGCGGACCCTATGACTTTTCTTCAAATGTGGCAGGAAGGGAGCAGTCTGAACGATGCCTCCTTCAGCAGTGAAGAATATAACCGTTTACTGGAAGAAGCCGTGGGAGAGGACCGGTATGAGAAGATGGGTGAAGCAGAAAAACTTCTGCTGATGACGGCTCAGATTCTTCCCATCAGTCATTCTCCGGCTCTGAACCTGATTGACCTGCGATTTATTGACGGATGGTATCCCAATGTTCTGGATATTCATCCCTTCAAATACATGGGATTCAAAAACAGCTTTGTCATTCCCGGCACAATTTAAGCCTGTTCCTGCCGTTCCCTGAAATCATTCCGGTCCGGCAGGAATGAATGGTATCATACCCCAGGGCAAGCCCTGGACCCGAGCCGCATATGCGGCTCATTCCGAGGCAGAGCCTCGAGGTATGAAACCATGCTTTCGCGGCACTCATTCGGCAATGCCCGCAAGCGGTCGCTGCCCTCATTTCATTTGCGAATCAACGGAATTCAAAAACCTGTTTTTTAACAATCGCCACGGTTTTGATGCCCGGAACGTTTTTAAAGCTATCATAACGGTGAATAGTTGTATTCACCATATCCATAATCTCCTGCTTCAGGTTGTCTTCCTGTTCAATTGTATAGTCGAACTCTGTTTTGCTGCTGAAAAGGTTTCTCATTCCATCATTGATGACTGGTGTGAGGTCTGCCAGGCTATATTGGGTTTTTTTATCTCCCCAGGCATAGCCCAGGTCCACCTTGATGATAAAGAACAAGGGGGGATCATCACTGGTCGTCCCGGTCACTTCGGGAATATTTTTATAATAGGAGTACTCCGCCAGGTCTTTGGAACAGGAAAAAAGAAGGAGGACACTCAGGATTGATAGGACGAGGGTTCTAATTTTCATACTCATACATATCGGCAGAATTACAGAGAATCTCCAGTCTCTGTCTGATCCCGGGCTGATCGACTTGCCAAAGACAGGCTTCCTGTTTTATTGTTGCACATGGAAAAGATCTACATAACTTACAATCAAATACACGACACCATCAAAGACCTGGCAGAAGAAGTCAAAAAATCAGGATTTGATCCCGATTTGATGGTCGCCATTGGAACGGGAGGATTCATTCCTGCCCGTATGGCCAAGACCTTTTTAAACAAACCCATACTGACTGTGGGTATAGCCTATTATGACCTGGATGACAGACTGGCAGACAGTCCGGTGATCACCCAGTGGGTGGATCAGCCGGAAAAACAGATCAGGGGGAAAAAGATTCTCCTGGTAGACGAAGTGGATGACACAAGAGCCACCATCGGTTTTTGTCTGGATGAACTTCAGAAACACGAACCTGCAGAAATTGCCGTCCTGGTTATTCACAACAAAAACAAGGAAAAAAAACACCCGATCCCTTCCTATATCAAGCACTACTTTGTGGGTCAGAGCTTCAAAGATCCCTGGATCTGCTACCCCTGGGATGCGGAAGATACGGCCGAACAGGACCAGATGGCTCTGAAGGGCTGATCTCCCCTACACCAGTTTCCTTTCCTTACTGCCTTTCTGTCCCCCTTCTGAGTACTTCAGATAGGGCAGGATGGCATCGTTTTTCAGTCCCCCCGTACCATCATAGGTCAGAGAGAGAACAGGTACACCTGTCATGTCCCTGATTTTACCGCTCATGGCTTCGGTCACATTCCCGGCACAGCAAAACCCGGGATTCAGCTGAACAAAAAGGGATAGATCCGGATACTGCCTGCTGATGTAATAGGTTTTCAGCAGATTATCCTGAGACTCTCCCTCATGATCCATACGGATGCTGTAGGGGGCCAGGATCTCTTCGGGGTCATCCTTGTACATAGCCACAGGTTCTTCCAGAACCTTTTCAAAATAGCGGTAATACCACTTCTCCATGGTTTCAAGGGCACTGAGAATGGGCTTGAGAGACATTATCTTTCTCAGCCGCCACTCCCTGCCCCACCTTTTAAAGTACATATCACAGGTCATCCGGGTAAACTCATGGTAGGCCATGGTCACGACTTCACCACCGTTTTGTTCAATATAGGAGATGACATCCTGGTTCATCACAGAATTGTCCCGGACATAAATATCACCGAAGAGGGCCACCAGAGGCTTCCGTGAAGATCTGTCATAGGGTATCCACTCAAAAAGCCGTATGATCTCCTGAATAGTTTGACCTGTGTTTTTCCTCAATCCCAGAAAAAGCTCAGACAGCAGGACCATAGACTTTCGGACGGCCTCATCGGTCTGACCGGGATTCTTCTCATAGGGCCTGATCCGGCAGGAGATCCTTCGGATTAAACCGGAGAACATATAGGCCTGATAGGCTAAAACAGTCACCATTGGAGACAGATCCGTATAGGCCAGCATGCCTTGATACACTTCAGCCTTTTCCAGGCCTTCACCGTAGACCTTCAGGATTTCCTGTATATGATGAGGAAACATCCTGATATTGCAGGACAAGTTGGCCTCGGGTACCCACAAAGAACAGACGGAGGGGTCCAGCCCCCTGTTTCTGATAGTGGCGGCAAAGCCTTCCACCAGGGCATTCATGGGAATGCATTGTCCGTTGTTCCACTGAAGGCTTTTCCGGATGGTCTGTTCTGTTTCCTCCATCACCACCGTAGGGTATCCCTGGGCATTCAGAATATCTGCAATGAGAGGAACTGCAGTGTCATCCCATTTGGGAATGACCAGGGTTCTTCTCTTGGACAGCACCTTGGAGTACCGGGGGTTGATCCCGGAGTAATCCGGCTTTCCGGGCTCGAAACTCTCATCCCTGTGATTCCTGAAGGAACGGACCGCCGCTTCAATCCTGGTTTCATAACCTACCGAAGAGTCATGCTCATCCAGTTCCAGAACCAGATACGGCTTGTTATGGGCATCCATAATCTTCCTGAAATACTCCACCAGAAATGAATCGGGACCGCACTTAAAGGATGTCAGGAACACCGGATACAATCCATCTGTCTGAACAACCTTTTCAGCAGCCCTGAGAATTTTATCGGCGAAGTTCCAATTGACTTCCT